>NZ_JAWJTF010000112.1:0-32198 GCF_048836525.1 Nostoc sp. CALU 546 | reverse complement strand
TGGGAATGCATTCATTGAGTCTCTGACTCAATATCTGACTAGAGGCAGAGCCTCTAATCAGGCATTCCTATGCAGAGCATAGGAACGAGATAAACCAGCGAACAATGAGAAATTGATCTTTTTTTGACTTGTGTGTACACCGTAGGTAAATAGGGCGGGCAAGATGCGTAGGTGTCAACTTAAGCTGGAAATAGCTTATCTGTTGGCTTCCATGCCCGCCCGGAAATAAATTTTCGGGCTAATAGCTTAAATCTACTGAAGTAGATTGGAGATTTTTGGCAATATTTAGTCATCTTCAGATGACTTTAGCTATGAGACGGGAATTTCAATTCCCTGCGGACGAGCGGTTTCACGTTAAGTTGACACCAATGGGCAAGATGCCCACCCTACAAAATTAAATAATTTATTTCTTGGAGTTCCCTAAAAGAATTAATTCGGCTTACCCGTAATCGTGAATGCTGCCCAGTAATAAGGATGATTATAAAGATTTTTATCTGAGGCCATTTTACTATTTCTATATAGTTGTGTAGCTAAATAAGTTTGAATTCTTACTTCTTCAGGATGCAGATTATTCAAAACATCTTCATACCATTTTGTCAGTTCACCAGCAGTTAATTCTTTCAGCCATCGTGTTGCTTCAGCTAAGGCTGTAACGGCTGATTTATTCGGCTGTAATCGTCGGTAAAACTCAATCATCACCAAAGCACTAGCCGAAGATTCTACACTCCAGAGAGTACTCACTACATGAGGAACGCCCTGACTCACAAAACCAGTAACTAAACTCACATATTCGGTGCTGATAGTGTGATTGGTAGTAATTAAATTTTCACAGGCAGAGAGAGTAATAAGATTGTAACTTGCGAGATTTTGTTGGCAGATTTCATCTAGAGTAAGTCTGTCTTCACCTGTTAATGCTAATTCTGACTTTTTAGGTTCAGCCAAATTATTAGTGACACGACCTGTAAAATGGAAGATGTTGTAATTATCAAACAAGGCATTCTCGACAATATTTTTTGTAGCTTCCGAACCCTGAATTCGTTGGATATTATTGAACATCTGGCTAACAATTTCGGACTCAAGTTTGGCAAATTTAAGTGTGGGATAACCTGTACTCTCAGGATGTTCAATACTGAGTAATAACTTATTTTGCCACTGCCAAATATCTTCAGTTCTGATTGATAAACCTACTTGGGCACTAGGTAGATAGGTGACGGTGAAATTTGATTCTACATTCGGTAACTCTTCCAGTGATGGAGAAGAGAGATGGAAAAGAGTATGAATGGGCAATCTGTACAAGTCACGGTGAGGAATTAAAACCAGTTGGGTGATGCCTTCGAGTTCCTGTGCAATTGTGGAAATATTCAGGATTTCATACAGTTGCAACAGCTTTTCTTCCATATCAACTCGCCAAGAATGCTGGCTTTTACTTTCTTTGTCTTGGGCCGTGTTGCGATATTCTTGGTATTGTTGATGCCAATCTTCTAGCCAAGTTTCAAATTGAATTAGGCGTTGCACTGCTTCAGGTAGGGGCAATTCATTGAGACGGATAGCGTCTTCTCCTAAAGGTATTACCCCAGTATCTTGCATGGGTGTAAAGAGTAGGATTGGTGATGGTGCTTGGTCTTTGAGAATAAAAGTCTGTAGAGCGACTGGACTAATATGCCAGTAAATAATTGCTGTTGTAGGATTGAATAGTTGTTGAATTGCCCCATAATAAGGCGAGTAAATATTATCATCCCAGCCGTAAAGTAGCCAGTTTAAACAAGCGTTTTTACCTTGTTCGGCAATTTCCCAGGCTTCAACTAAATCACCAGACTCTACCGCTAAATCAACTGCCAATTGATTAAAGCCTGCAAATTTTAAAGCTAGCTGTTTTTTACTTTCGTCTGAGCGAGTTTCTTCACTCAGTAATTGTTGCAATAAATCTGTACCGCGTTGTAGCAATTCTTGAACTTGTGTTGTTTGTCCCAAACCCATCAGCACTTTGCTTAGAGATTGCAAAACCTCTAGGTGCAACTGGGGAAAATATTCTAATGTCAGGGTTAACAGCGCTTGATGGTACTCAGATGCGGCTTTGCGCCAATAATCGCGGGTATTGCTATGTTTTTTGCCTTGCTCATAGTAAGTATTAGCGATCGCAAAATGCAATCTACCCCAACCTTCTGGATGGGTATCTGTTCGCAGATGCTTTAACCCTTCCTCGTAGCTGGCTAATTTTCCTTCGTAGCCACTCTGTTGTAAGGCGGGGTTTGTCGCTGTGATACTACTCGAAAAATTCAGCAAGGCGTCAGAGTTCACTAAATTACCGATCGCAGTTCCCCGACCAATCCAAGCTTCCCAATAATCTTGTTTAATTTGCAAAGCGCTGTCATAACAAACGATCGCTTCGGCAAATTGTTCTAAGTAAAACAGTGCTAACGCCTGATTATACCAAGCTAAGTGGAAGTCGGGTTTAATAGCGATCGCTTGTCGATAGGAGGCGATCGCTTCTTGTCTCCGTCCCAAGTTGTCTAATGCTATACCTCGGTTGTACCAAGCTAAGTAAAAGTCGGCTTGAATGGAAAGTGCTTTATCCCAGGAAGCGATCGCTTCTGACCATCTTCCTAAATTAAACAGCACTACACCCCGGTCTATCCAGACTTCGTGGTACTCTGGGTAAATTTCTATAGCTCTGTCGTAAGATATAATCGCCTCGGTAAATTGTTCGCCTACAGCTAGGGCTATACCTCGGTGATACCAGTTTTCCTGGTCTTCTGGTTCTAAATGCAGCGCTTGGTCATAACTGGCAATAGCTTCTGGTAGCCAACCTAACTTTAGCAGTGCCAAACCCTTGCTAGACCATGCTTCTTGATAGTCTGGTTTAATTTCTATAGCTTTATCAAAAGAAGCGATCGCTTCTTCAAAGTATCCTAATTCTCCGAGAGTTCCACCCCGGTTATACCAAGCTTTGTAGAAGTCGGGTTTCAGTTGTGTGGCTGTTTCGTAAGAGGCGATCGCTTCATCAAAACGTTCTAAATGGAATAGCGTCAAGCCTCGGTTAAACCAATATTCTGAGAATTCAGGTTGTAGTTCAATAGCTTGATCATAAGATGCGATCGCACCTAACAAATCACCTGTTTTCGCTTGCTGAAGACCTTGGTAAAACCACCCTTGAGCGTGGGTAATCGGATTATCGCTATGTCGTTCAATAATACCTGGGGAATTACTGCTTTGAACTGCCAAATCAGAAGCAAGTTGCTGGACTAAATTGGTACTTTGATCCAATCTCACCCACAACTCATCTAGGGTATAAGCCACATTTGGCTCTAAATTCGTCAAAGTGCTATCCCAGCTTTCCTCTGAGGAAGACGTTGTTAATTCAGTTCTTTGTCTAGTAAAAAGGAGATTTGCTGGTGTTTGAGTTGGATTAACTTTCTCTTCATTGCCAAATCTTAGTTCAGCTAATGAAGTGATTGAATCTTCCGCTGCGGGGAGAGGGAGATTTTCAGGTATTGCCGTTTGAGCATCTTCACCTTCATACTCCAATACCAGTTCCTCTAGGTTTTCGGTCAATATTTCTTCAAAATAGGCATTTTGGGGGGCTGAAGTTATCGGTTCAACATCTTGCACCTCATATTCCCACAATTGCTCACCTAAGCTACGGATTAGCTCTTGCCCAGGAGAAATTGGCAGAATTTCTTCATCGGTTGTAGTTTCTACGATATCTGGCTCATCATACTCCCATAACTGCTCGCCCAAATCGCGCAGCAGTTCTTGTCCAGGAGTGACTTCTACGACATCTGGCTCATCATGCTCCCATAACTGTTCGCCCAAATCGCGCAACAGTTCTTGCCCAGGAGTGACTTCTACCTCATCTTGCGGCTGATTGTCCTGATACTCTATCTCTGTAGGTAAGTTTTGCATTAGCCGGATGCCAATGTTATATGCAACATCTCCAATTCTGCCAACATCAAGTTCACCCAATTCCACCATCTGCGTTGCTAACAGAGGATTGGGTGCGGGTGAGGCTAGCAAGCTTTCGCCAAACATCACCAACCAATCGATCCAGCGTTCAGCCGGAATCCGATTTTCGAGTCGTTGCAGATACCTCAATGCCCACTGTCGTCCTCGTGCTTGATGCACGCCTTCTAACAATTGAATAAACAATTGTTCCAGATCCGCATTGGTTAGTTCTGGTAGTACCTCCACCAGATTGTTTCCTCTCACACCCTTGAGAGAACTAGTCTGCTTACTTGCAATGAGGCGCTTGAATAACCTTTTAAGCGACTGCGATATCCGCCTGAGCATCTGCCACACTCTTGGATTTTGTTTTTCTAGATTGTAGCCATCGTTGTGTTAAAAAACTCATGAATTACGTAAAAATCCATTAGATTCTGACAGCGCTTCCGTAGAAGGTTAGCAAAAAATATACAAAACTTCAAGAGTATAGCATTACAACGTTACAATTCCCAGATTTAACTCTTGAGTTTTGACTTTGGGAAGTCGTTAAAACAATTCGCAATTCGCAATTACATTTTGCGTTAGCGAGTCTGCCAGCGTCCGGGGATTTAGACCCCGACCCAAAACGGGCTGCCTGTCTTGCTGGGGACTTAAACCCCCAAAGTTCGTTAATTTTCTGTTTGCTCTGTAGTCGATTCACCAGCAGGATATAGTTGACTAATCAATGCCTGGACAAGCACTTGTGGGTCATCTGTTTCAACAGCAAGCTGTTGAGCAATCTGCTGGCGTAAGTTTTCATCTTCCTGTAACATCACAAACAACTCTTCTAGGGTGACAGTTTGGTATTCTCCCTCCGGGGGGTTATCTGCTGGTGTATCTGTTAACTCTGATACTGGGGCAGTTGTCTCAGAGGGCAAAGTCGTACTGAGAGCATCTGGCCCTTCATATTCCCAGATTGGTTCGCCTTGATTGCGTGTCAACAACTGCATCCCGATACTATAGGCAACATCTCCGATTTCTCCGATGCCCAACTCACCCAGTTGCACTAACCGCGCAGCCATTTCATTATTGGGTGTAGGTGATGCGAGCAATTTGTCGCCAAAGCGCCCTAACCATTCAACCCAGCGTTCAGTTGGGATACGATGTTCAATATTGTGCAGCCACTTCTGTGCCCATGCTTCCCCTCGTGCTTGATGGACTCCTTGCAACAGTTCGTTGAAGAGAAATTCCAGATCCGTATCGTTTAAGGGTGGTGCTGGTTCTTTTGCCACATTCCCCTTAGATTTTGAGGTAGTCTGTTTTCCACCAAACAAGCTCTGAAAAAGCTTTTTGAGCCATTGAAATAGCCGCTTGAGCATCTGCTAGCACCATCGAATATTGCTTATCCTAAAATTGTAGCGATCGCACTGGACTATGGCGTTAGTTCTTTGTCATTTGTCATTTGTCATTTGTCATTTGTTATTGGTCATTTGTCATTTGTCATTAGTTCTTTTTTCCCTACTTCCCACTCTTTTACTAGAACAAATGTACTAAATGGTATGCTATAATTCCCATACATTGATGTTGAAGTCATAGTAGAGGATAAGCTCTAGTTGCTTGCTTTCCTGAGTGCCAAAATTTACGGCATGAGTTGAGTGCAAGGGCTATGGCAACATCGATAAACAAAGCAGGTACGAGAGTTTAAAATAGTTGAATCCTAAACTCGACTCGGTGCTACTAATTCACGTTGAAAGGCATTGAAGTCTATTTTTCCATGTCTTACGAACCCCTGCACCACAAATATCGCCCCAAAAGTTTTGCTGAACTGGTGGGCCAAGAGGCGATCGCCACCACCCTCACGAACGCGATCGGCACATCCAAAATTGCCCCCGCCTATTTATTCACTGGGCCTAGAGGTACGGGGAAAACTTCTAGTGCCCGAATTTTGGCTAAATCCCTCAATTGTCTCAAAAGTGACAAGCCCACCGCAGAACCCTGCGGTGTATGTGATGTTTGTCAGGGGATCACCAAGGGCTACGCCTTAGATGTAATTGAAATCGACGCCGCCAGTAATACTGGTGTCGATAATATTCGCGAATTGATTGAAAAAGCCCAGTTTGCCCCTGTGCAGTGTCGCTACAAGGTTTATGTTATTGATGAATGCTTAACTGGGGATTCTCTGGTATTGACTGATGACGGACTTAACAGAATCGATGATCCCAAAATCAAAGGCAAGAAAGTACTGAGTTACAACGACTCATTAGGTAAATGGGAATTCAAGAAAGTTGTCAGGTGGTTAGATCAAGGAGAACGTCAAACTTTCGTTATCAAGACAACTAACCGAGAAATTAGATGTACGGGTAATCATTTAATTAGGACAAACCAGGGATGGCTACCAGCAAAGGACGTAAGAGAAGGAGTGAAGATACTATCCCCTGTGAATGTGGATGACTTTTCACGGGATCTGGAAAACCTCTCTCCAAACCTCTCCACTACAAGGGGAGAGGCTTTGAATTCTCCCCATTCCCTAGTAGGGAAGGGGGTTGGGGGGTTAGGTTTCGCCTTAGCTTTTCCATATAAAGTTAAAAGTCAGGTGAATGTAGATGTGGCATCTTCATGGATTACAAGTTTGGAGACAGTCGTATCTGTTCACCTCGCTGGGACTGAGCGAGTCTATGATATTGAAGTAGCAGATAATCATAACTTTGTAGCAAATGGGCTTTTGGTACACAATTGCCACATGCTAAGTACCCAGGCATTCAACGCGCTACTAAAGACGTTAGAAGAACCACCGAGACATGTGGTTTTTGTGTTGGCAACAACAGACCCGCAACGGGTGTTACCAACGATTATTTCGCGCTGTCAAAGGTTTGATTTTAGACGCATTCAGTTAGAAGCGATGGTGAAGCATTTAAGTGCGATCGCTTTTAAAGAAAACATTCAGATTTCACCCGATGCTGTCACCCTGGTAGGCCAACTTGCTCAGGGAGGGTTGCGAGATGCCGAAAGTTTGCTCGACCAATTGGGTTTATTAGCGAGTGAAGTGACACCGGATAGAGTTTGGGATTTGGTGGGGACGGTGAGCGAACAGGATTTGCTAAAGCTGTTAAATGCGATCGCTCAAGATAAGCCCGAAGCAGTTCTAGACTGTACTCACTACATTCTCGATCGTGGTCGAGAACCGCTAACTATTCTGCAAAATCTCGCCGCCTTCTACCGCGATTTACTTATTGCCAAAACCGCACCCAATCGCCACGATTTGGTTGCTTGTACTCAGCAAACCTGGAAAGCGCTGGTTGAATTTGCTCAATACTTTGATATGGGCGTGATTTTGGCGGGACAAAAACACTTGCGAGAAGCTGAAGTACAAATTAAAAACAGTACCCAGCCGCGTTTGTGGTTAGAAGTAACATTACTAGGCTTGTTGCCCAGTGCGACAAATGTTCAACTACAAGCCCCAAGTGTCGCGCCGCGAGTTAATACACCTGTTGTATCTCCAAGCTATCCTCCAGCAGTTGCCCAAAATCAGGCAGTCTCTTCTGTACCTCTACCTGAACCGCAAACAAATCATAATTCTACAAACCATCATCTTGCGGCTGTCCAAAATCAGCCCATCACTTCATCTCCCGTAGTTGAACAGCAAACAAATCCCAATTCTGCTGGTAACTCAATTTCACCACCAACCCCAGAACCTATATCTGTTCCTGTGCCACCTGCGAACGTTGAACCAGTAACTTCAGAAGTTGTTGGGGAAGCAGAATATGACTTAACTCAGATTTGGCAACAAGTGCTTGCCAACCTCCAGCCAAAATCAAGGCAAGAAATGCTGCGTCAAATGAGCCAACTCATAGAGTTTGACGGTGTTGTGGCTCGAATTGCGATTAAACAGGCATGGTATGACAAAGGAAACAAGGGAAAATCTTATCTACCGATGATTACGGCAGCTTTCCAGCAGACTTTCCAGCGTGAAATCCAGATAAATATAGAAAAAGGAATTTCTTCAAACTCTACCTCAACCAGAAAAAATCCTCCGCCAAAAGATTCTACTCGTGTTCAGCAACCACCTACTCCCAGTTACAACCAGCAAATTTCGTCTCCAGCACCAGCACCACAGGCAAGCAATCCATCACCAGCAACGACACCAGCACCACTAAAAACTGAGCTGACGGTAAGAAATGGAAATGGGACAAATGGAAATGGGGCAAATAGAAATGGGATACAAGCTTTGCCTCCACCGCCAAAACAAACACCCGCACCTGATTGGGAACCTGACGAAGTAGCAATCGCAGCTCAACGTTTGGCAGTATTTTTCAACGGAGAAATTATCCGCTTTGCAGATGATTTCCCAGAATTCTCTGATTCCATAACTACACCTGAATGGGTAGAAGAAGCAGACGTGGATGATGAATAAAGAACTTTCAGTTGAAAAAAGACCTCATTTTAGGGGCGCAAGGACTTGCGCCCCTAAAATGTAGAAATAATTTTGGATAATTTATTTTTTGTCAGTCCCTAAAAAAAATGCAAAATTATTTTTAGTAATTTTGCATTTTTAATTTTTAATTCCCCAAATGGGCTATTCCCCATTCCCCGTATGCAAGGTTTTCACCCATTTCAGGCGCTTTGGTCTTACCGACATCCGGGCGGTGGTACTGCTCATGACCACTAACCAGTGCAACATATATAAACTGCCACGCAGGGTTTGCACCAGCATCGTAAGATATGTAGAAGGTGAAAATTTTTGATCTTGACGTACTCGCTTCAGACCTGTAAACATCCCTACCATCGACATAGAAATGGATAAGCCTGTGATGGGACTTAACATTGGTGGACGATGACGAGCGATCGCCATTAATAAATCTGGGACTGCTGCTGTGGGCAAGATATACATAATCAGCATAAAAATCAGCAAATCCCAACTTTTGCGAGTTCCCATGCGGTTTTTGAGAATTAAATCCCAATAATCCAGGTAGCGTTGATAACCACCTTCTGCCCAACGGTTGCGCTGATGCCAAAGTGCGATCGCACTTGTCACACCTTCTTCTTGCACCGCTGGATGGAAAACACACTCAATATCCCATTTATTCAAATGTAAACGGATTGTCAAATCCAAATCATCGGTAATGGTTTCCTCATTCCAGCCACCGCAGCTTTCCAAGGCTGAACGCCGGACAAATTGACCATTGCCCCGCAGTTCGCCAATGCCACCAAGGGCAGTCCGCTGTTGCTGAAACCAGGTATCAAGGGCCATTTCTGCCATTTGACCCTTAGTCCAAAAGTTTGCTTTAGCGTTGGCGATCGCTTTTCGCACCTGCACCGCCCCCACGTTTTCTCTTTGAAATAAAGGTACTACCTGTTGCAGCAAGTCTGGTGTTACTTGGGCATCAGCATCAAATACTGCTATAATATCGCCCTTTGTCAGCGGCAATACCTGATTCAACGCCCCCGATTTGCCACCAGTAGCTTCTGCTGAACGCCTTAGTACTTTCAGTTGATCGTGTTTCTGTTCGAGTTCTGCTAATAAATCCGGCGTGCTATCACTGCTGTGATCGTCAATTATCCAAATTTCGTACTGCCCACCTGGATATTCCAGATTACAAAGATTTTTGACTAATTTAGCAATTACCGCTTCCTCATTTTTTGCAGCCACCAGCACAGAAACAGAAGGTAAATCTCCCTGTATTTCTTTTGGATAGCGACGGGATTTAGTAAACACTACCACCAAAGCATGAAATCCTAGAATGGTGGTCAGTCCTAGAATAAAAATGGAAGCCCAAGAAACTAAATGTAGAGCGATCGTGCCACTCCAGACGATAGTCAAGACTAGAGCTGCTTTGCCTCTACGACCTTGAAACCGGGATGGTAGAGACATAGAATCTGTCTCTAACACTGACTCCTCATCTACTGATAGGTCAGACAACAAGGAGTTGAGCGGCTCAAGCTCTTGATAAGAATCTTTTTCGGGCCAGGAATTCGCTGGCATAGGTTAGGTTGCTTGATTCAAAAACCACTATTTGTCTACAGTTAGTAATTTTACGGACAAATATCCCTAAGCTACTTTTCCCGATATTAATCGGAATGGATAAACTGCAATACCCGCTATCCCTAAGCCAAAAGCCGCTAAGACTACCTTTGTTGTCACTGCCACTCTGGGTAATTACCTCAAATTAACCACGTTTGCTACTCCTAAACAGAGGCTTGATTCCTTTGATAGCCACTTGGGCAGGAAGCTTGTAGAGTCGGACTTTCTCTAATGAGAACTCCGATTTGGGCAAAGTAATAGTAAGGTAGCAGCAGCTTGTTGTTGGGAGAAACAGCAATAATAACATCCACAACTTTACAGTGGGGGTTTTTTATGTTATTGCTCCCCGCTTTGATAAAAGTTAATGCAGCCCCATTCTAACCGAAATTTTAATATTTCTTAGCAGTAACTTCATTTATTGGGCATGGGGCATGGGGCATGGGGCATGGGGCATTGGGCATAAGGGATGAGTCTTTGAACTCCACTCCTCTGCTCCCCATGCCCTATGCCCCATGCCCTATTCCCCACTCACCACTGTGTGCTTTAGATACATCTTTTGGGAATACTACTAACATCCACTAATATCCCCGGTTGCAAACTAACTTGAGGAATATTTAACAATGTCTATTGAACAACTCCAGCCCGCCACTCAACAACAAGCCAGTGTTTACTTACCTTACGTTCAGGGTACTAAGCGCAATTTTTTACCTTATGCCATCAGTCTTTATCAAAAAGGGGTCTTGGAGGGACACAGGAAGATAGAAGCCAGTGAACACGTCCCTTTTGTCGCCTCCTGGAATGTTGCTACCCTACCATCAGACTTAACCCGTTGCCGAATTCAGTTTGATGGCAATGCTGACTTGAGTTACGAACTAATGATGGCCAGTTTCGAGTTTATTAATTTTTTAATTGAACTTATGGACAACTATAAACGTCATCGCGTGACCGATTTTTCACAACCGTTTTATCGCAAGTTACTACGTATAGATGATTGAGTGAACTCAGCCGATGTAGGGACAATTGATGAATTGTCCCTACCAAGGATTTCGAGGTCTTTGAAGACGCGATTTATCGCGTCTCTACATGAGGGTTTTGTTGCTCATTCTGAACTGTATTGATCTATATTCTGACTCCTGAATTCTGACTCCTGAATTCTGACTTTAAACTTTTTTCCCACCGGCTGCTAAAAGTTCCAGAATGACTCCATTTGTCCAGCCGAAACCAACTTCGTTAGAACTATATCCAAAAGAGATTTCGTCGGAAACGTTGGCGGAACAGCGTTCAACATCATATTTCTCAACTAGAGTGTTGTGACGCTCGAATTCTTTAATTACCATAGCTAAGAATTTGTTGGTAATGCGATCGCCTTCTGTATGATACCCATAGCGGTGAAGTCCCTGGACGGCAATTAATGTCAATGGTGCCCAACCGAAAGGCGCATCCCATTGGTTTCCGGTGACATGAGTACTGGTCAAAATTCCGCCTGGGGCTTCAAACAATGAGAGATTTTCTACGACGCGCTGGGCTTGAGCTTGAGAAGCAATTCCCAGCCATAGAGGATAGAAGGTGGTAGCAAATTCGTAGCGGCGGCGTTTTCCACTTTGGAAGTGATAATCCAGATAAAGTCCCCGTTCTTCATCCCAGAGACATTTATCGATGCGATCGCGGCGGATATTTGCACGATCGCGCCATTGTTTTTCCAGTTCTGTGTTCCCTAAAATGTCGTTAATTTGACCCAAGTCTTGTTCCACCTGATACAGCAAACTGTTGAGGCATACAGGAGCATAGTGGAGGATATCAGCACTGAAGGGGCCAAATCGGTTGGTGATATCAAAACCGGACTCGCGCATGGTGCGATCGCCCCGATAAAATAGATTGGTCAATTCGTCATTTTCTTGGTTGTAGTAAAGACTAACGTCATAATCCTCAACCTCAAAAGTTTTATAGTACTCCTTGACGCGATCGTAGTGGCTTTTTCCCTCTTCATCCCGCTCAGAGAACAAAACTTCTGGCGCGGGGCCTTCCCCAAAAGCATAGAATCGGGATAAGCCTATGGGAGCATTGAGATGGGGCGGTACTACCCAGTAATAATAAAACTGTTCTAGGATCGGTACGGTTGACCTTAGCCACTCTTCATCCTGGGTGTGCTGGAATAGCGCCAAAACCATCATGCTGAGGACGGGGGGTTGCGATCGCGACAGCATATAAGTCCGATTGGAATTGAGGATAGTGCCGTAATGCTGCACCTGATAAAGCATTTGCTCTACTTGGCTTTGGGCTAGCTCCAATTCTTGATCGCGTAAAAGTCCCAGTAATATAAAGTAGCTATCCCAGCCATACATTTCGTTAAAGCGCCCACCTGGTACAACATAAGGCCCTGGTAGGTATAGTAATCCGTGTTCTTTAATCGCTTCGACTTCTGGTGGTAAAGTGCGAATTTGCAACTGTTGCATATCCTTGGAAGATAGCGATCGCTCTAACACCGTTTGAATGTTGGGACAATCTTCTGATGGTGAAATGTAGACTATCCAAGGAGTGCCGCTTTTGTGGTCTAGTTTGGTATCCTTGGCAGATTGTAATAAGTGTTCGTGCGATCGCGTTAAGGTTTTCCACGTTTTTTTAATATGGACGCGCACGGCTTCAATTTGCGCGGTGGTAAGTGCTGGGGGAGTGGTCATAATTCAGAATTATTTTTTAACGCAAAGGGGAGGCAGCGCGGTCTTGGGGGTTTCCCCCATGAGCGACTGCCGTCACGAAGGGAACCGCAGAGGTACGCAGAGGTTTTACCAAGTCAGTGCTGAGTGCTGAGTGCTGAGTAATATTTAAGAAGTATTCAGTACTTCCGCACTACGGTAAAAGCCCCGCAAGAGTGTGGGTGGTCTTTTCACTCAGCACTCGGAACTCAGCACTCAGCACTTTTCATGGGGTTCTCTCTACGTGTGATGGATTTATGTTTTTACTCGGCAGTGCTAATTAAGAGAGCTACTGGAAAATGGGTGAGGGCTGCTGCGATAGATAGGGTTTCTGTAGCTTGTAAGGGTTGCTGAGTTATAACATTTTTCCAGGTGTGGGAAGTTCCAGGGGGTAATTGTAGATGCGTATCTTGCCAAACCGACTCGCCTAGGGGGTTGTCTCCAGGTTGGATGAGGCTGGTTAAAAAGCGAGGTGCGATCGCGATCGCTGTTTGATTTCCTTCCCGTCGCGCAAAGGCGATAATGTGATTGGCGAAGGTTCCTTGAACTTCTAAGGGTAGATAGTCACCGTCCTGGAATAATGAAACATAGTTTGTTCTGGCTTGGAGTAATTGAGCCGTTAAAAATAGTTTAATTCTACCGTCGGTTTTCTGGTTCAGTAACTCCTGAATTAGTCCGAGAATATCTGTTTTTGCTTGTTCGCGGATGGCGCTTAAGTAAGTACGTCTCTGTTCAAAATCCACGGGACGGCGATTGTCTGGATCTACGAGGCTGAGTTCCCAAAATTCCGTTCCTTGGTAAAAGTCTGGTATACCGGGTGCGGTACTTTTTAATAGAGTTTGAGAAAGGGAATTGAATATCCCATATTCTGCAATTCGCTCTTGAAAAGGACGAAAAACTTCTAGAAATTCCCCAGAGATGGAAGAGTCGAGTACTTTCTCAATAAAGGAGGTACAAGCTTCTTCGTACTCGCTATCAGGCCGCAACCATGCTGTATGCACTTTCGCTTCTCGAATTGCTTTAATTATATAGTCCTTCACCCGTTCCACAAAGGATGCCTGTTCATGTTCGGCAAAAGGAAACGCCCCCACCAGGGTTTGATAGAGAAAATACTCATCATTGCGATCGGGCATAGCAAACCCGTGGCGATGGCTACGATTTCCTCGATTAATGGCGCTCCAAGTATTTACCTGCTGTTCCCACTCATCGGGGATTTCTGAGAGGACATTCAACCTAGCCCGCACATCTTCGCCGCGCTTGGTGTCGTGGGTGGCTGTGGTGTTCATTGTGTGTGGCCAGGTTGCTTGGTGCTGTTGGTTAAAGTCATGAAATTTGGTTACTGTAATTCCAAAATGACTGGGATTACCCCCAACTTCATTTAGCGACAGCAACCGATTATAAACATATAATGTGGTGTCTTCAACGCCTTTGGCCATGAGCGGCCCGCTGTATTGCTGCATTCGCAAGACAAAATATATCCACTGTTCGCGTTCTGTTTGAGTCAGAGAATTATCAAACTCTAGCAGCATTAACTTTTCGATAAAGGTCAATTCGTGCTGCAACAGGGGTGCTTGTTCTTTGGCTTGGCTAATTACTTCTTGAATGGTGGCGCGATCGCTATCTCCAATGCCATCGGGGGTAATATAAGTACGGTAAATCGGGAAGAGTGTCAAAACTTCTGCGATCGCTCTTTTTAATCCATTCAGTGTAAAATCATTGCCATAGCGATATTTACTGGAGATATTCTTGAGTAAAAGAGCCAGATTGTCAATATCACCTGCTAAATTCTTTTCCAGTATCAGGTGCTTTTTATCCTTCACTACCGATGCATAATCTACTCTTGAGCCAATAAAGTTATTGTAGATTTTATCGAACTGTGATTCATTTTCATATTGACAAAATACGCCATTTACATAGTTCAAAAAGTCATATCCAGATGTACCTTCAATTTCCCAATTCTCTGGTAATTCTTCGCTAAATTCTAAAATCTTCTCAACGGTGATATAAATATCTCCCGTCTTTTCTCTCAACCTTTCTAGATACTGGATTGGGTTATAAAGTCCATCAATATGGTCAATGCGTAAACCTGTAAATTTGCCTTCCTCAACCAACTTTTGAATTAGGCTGTGGGTATTATTAAAAACTCGCAGTTCTTCAACTTTCACGGAAATTAGTTCGTTGACAGTAAAGAAACGGCGGTAGTTCATTTCTTCCGCCCCAACTTTCCAGAAGGCGAGCCGGTAAAATTGGTCATTCAGTAATTCATCTAGCAAGTTAAAGCTTTCTGGATTACCCGGTTCTCCGTTAAAAGTTTGGATATTTTCGTCAATGAACTCACGAATCGTATCGTTTGTGGTGTAGAGTTCCCAAACTAATCCTTTAATAAATGCGATTTGGTCTTGTCGCTGTTTACCCGCCACCTCTGAGGGCACATTTTTGAGAATGTAAAGAATCCCCAATAGCTTAATAAAATCGGGGTGATTGCGTCCTAGTGTACGGGTGAGTTTACCTAAATTATGAGTGATAAAATTTGTGTACGACTCTAACCGGAGTGGCAGTTTTAAACTGTAATAGTTGACAGTTAAACCGTTTTCTTCGTATTGCAGTTGAATGTGTCCATTTTCCAGGGATGCACCATAGAAATCTCCCAGTAGTGGCGCGAGAATTCGCTCTTGGCGATCGCCAAATGGTGCATTCCAAGAAAGGTCGAAGTAGTCGGTATAACTGGAATCTGGCCCGTGTTCTAATACGTCCATCAAGTAAAGATTTTCGCTGGTATAGGCCATGTGATTGGGCACAATATCTTGTAACCAGCCCATACCAAGGGATTGAACTTCATCAACTAATGCATCAAAGGATTCATTAGTTCCCAGTTCGGGGTTAAGTACAGTGGCATCTACTATATCGTAACCGTGCGTACTCCCAGAGCGGGCCTTAAAAATGGGGGAGGCGTATAAATCAGAAATACCTAAATCTGCTAGATAAGCTGCGATCGCTTTAGCGTTGTCAAAGCCAAACTGGGGTGTAAACTGAATTCGATAAGTTGCGGTAGGAATTCGCATATTTTTTTAGTGGCGAGTGGGGAATTTGAGCCTTTTAGCTTGAATGTTAAGCCTTTTTGCCTGAACGTTAAGCCTTTCTGCCTGAACGTTAAGCCTTTTAGCCTGAACGTTAAGCCTTTTAGCTCAAACGTTGAGCCTTTTAGCCTGAACGTTAAGCCTTTTAGCTCGAACGTTAAGCCTTTTAGCTTGAACGTTAAGCCTTTTAGCCTGAACGTTAAGCCTTTTAGCTCGAAACTTTAAGTTTTAACAAATCTTACTCCCCTTCCCTTGCAGGGAAGGGGCTGGGGGTTAGGTCTGTATTGCACTCAACTCAGAAACCCTATATTTTAATACGGTTGAGTTAAAGGCTAATTGTACAAAATTGCGAATTGCGTTAGCGACGCAGGAGCGTCATTGCGAATTGCGAATTGCTTTAACTCCCTCATCCATTTTCATACAGGACTATACTAGTAGCTTTTACTGTCACTTCTTGTCCCGCAGACAGATGTTCAGCAGCTTCAGAACCAGGCCCAGACCATGAGGTATCTGCTGAGTCCAACAATTTGTTAGCATTTTGCTCAAATGGCAAAGTCACTTTCACTGGCGACGAATTGAAATTCATCACAAATATTATTTCACTCGATTCGCACCAACGACGCACGGTGACTACCTGCTTGTCTTCATCGCTAGTCGCTTCGATGAAATTGCGGTCTTGATTCAACAGTGCTGGATGCGTCTTGCGTAAATTAATTAATTGGCGATACCAATCCCATAGAATCTTGTGATTACCTTCATGGCGTAATTGCCAATTAAGTTTAGAACGCAGAAAAGTTTCTGCTGATTCGGGATCTGGGGGATCATCTGCATAGTGAAATGCTTCAAATTCTTGTTTGCGTCCGGCTCGAACTGCTTGAATCAAATCTGGATCGGAGTGACTGACAAAGTAAATAAAGGGTGCAGTTTCACCGTATTCTTCTCCCATGAATAACAGGGGTAAGTAGGGAGACAGCAGCACAGCACCAGCAGCCAACTTTAATCCTTCAAAAGAGATCCTCTGGGTGAGGCGTTCTCCTTTCATTTGGTTGCCGATTTGATCGTGATTCTGAATGCAGACTGTAAACTGTGATAAAGAGCGATCGCGGCAAGATATACCATGAAATCGTTTGCGATCGGGCGAGTATTTCCAATCGTAGACAAAAGTATCGTTGTAAGCTTTTGCCAAATCAGCAAACTGTCCAAAATCTTGATAATACCCTTGGCGATCGCCTGTCAAGAGTGCGTGCAATGCATGGTGAAAATCATCACTCCATTGAGCATCGATTCCATATCCACCCAATTCTGCCGGACGAATGATTTGCGGATTATTCAAATCACTTTCAGCAATTAAGTGGCGTTTCCATGTTTGCCCTTCTTGTGAGAAATTATGAACAGCTTCGGACAGTTCCCATAAAAAATGCTTGGCTCCCAAATCGTAAATCGCTTGAATCGCATCGAGGCGCAATGCATCAATGTGGAATTCTCGCAACCAGTAAAGCGCATTTTCAATAAAATAATTTCGTAGACCCTGACTATGGGCATCATCGAAATTTAGCGCTTCGCCCCACGGCGTTTTATAGGTTTTAGTAAAATAGGGCGCGAACTGACTCATGTAGTTGCCTTCTGGCCCAAAGTGGTTATACACCACATCCAGCACGACGGCGATATTATGTTGGTGGCAAGCATTTACCAGTTGCTTCAGTTCAGCTGGGCTACCGTAAGAATTTTGGACAGCAAAAGGGTAAACGCCATCATAGCCCCAGTTGCGATATGCAAGAGTTGCCTCAATATGAGTATCTCCTGGAAACTGGGAAATGGGCATAATTTCAATAGCATTTATTCCCAGTTCTCTCAATTCTGGTAAACGGGAAATAATGGCGGTGAAAGTTCCTTCAGGTGTAAATGTCCCAACATGGAGTTCATAGAAAATCATCGACTCCAAAGGAATACCTGCCCATGCTTCATCAGTCCAATCAAAATGATGATCGACAACTTGCGACGGCCCATGCACCCCTTCTGGTTGATACTGCGACGCCGGATCAGCAAAAGCGTCTTGGCCATTCAAGACATACTGATAAAGCGTACCCGGATACACATCGTTGACTTTCGCGTGCCAGTATCCCTCAGACTGAGGCTTGAGGGGAATTACCTGTTGCTGTGGTGTCAAGGTTTTTACCGTGACGCTATCTAATAGCGGAGACCAAACTGTAAATTCACATTCTCCGTTCCCCAAGTAGTTAGCACCAATTCTCACGCAGTATCCTCCCGTCAGTCCAGTGTGTTGTGCCGAATTCTGGCGCGATCGCAATTGTCATTGATTGCACAATATTTACAAACACGCCAGATAGCATAATGGTTGGTCTAGCAGACTTTTTGCTAGCACCTGGAGGCGGATTTTTTACTAAAATAAACTCTGTCTAATGACAAATAAGCAAGCAGGGCAATACAGTTCGGTTAAGGTTTTTTGATTAAAATTCTAGATCGCCAAGACGCATTGAAGGAGGCAGGAGGCAGGAGGCAGGAGGCAGGAGGTTTTTTTTCAGAAGGGGATTCAAACCCCTCCTGAAAAAGAGCCACCAAATTGAAAATTTGGAGTTCTTGCCTTAACCAACAGCATTGGGAGGTAAAAGGCAGGAGGCAGGAATTTTGAAATCCACAGAGGTAAGGTAAAGCCTCGTATAGCTGTGGTTTATTTAACTTCTGTTGACTTGCAGCTACCATCGACGCAGTATGCCGATTTATAAGTAGTAGAACGCTTACCAAAAATGGTGTAACGATTATCGCGGATTTGTTCGTAAAAGCGATCGCCTGCCCATTTCATCCCCGGTAAGGCTCGATAAGCGTCTACAAATATACTTCCTGCTGGCAATAACCGCCCAATTTCTTCTGCTGCGTTACTCCCTTGCCAACGCTTCTGAGGTTGATTGCCATCAATTAAAATCATCCCCTGTTCGCAATCTTGGGCTGTAATCCCCCACTGTAAAAGTGTCTGCTCATCTTGCATAGAAGCGTAGCGAAATAACTTTCCCTTGTCTAAGGTTTCGAGAAATTGTACTAGGGTAACGCAGAGATTACAATTTCCGTCGTAGATTACATAGTAGTTCATGGAAATAACTGCTCTTTGGCAATTGACTTGTCGGATGTGTCTAAACATGGGTCACCGAATGTTTTTCCCTTAAAATCGGGTTTTCCATCTGTTTTGTTTCCTCACTTCCCTTGTTTTCCTAATTTACATCTATTTGTGTCTACACTTTAGCGGTAGGATTTCGTCGTATCGCTTTGCTCGTAATCACATTTCACTGGTCTGGAACGCCTGAAACCCTTGCAGCTAACACTTGTGTGTCCACCGTAGCGATGCCTTGGGGAGACTACAGGGGAGTATTATTTTCAATTGTAATTTTTGAATTGGTATTTTTTGAGTAACTCTTTAACTTGAGCAGCGACTAAGGGATGTGGATCTTTTTGTAACTGGGGGAGGATTTGCAGGAGAACGCGATGTGAAACCATATTTAAGTATGCGATCGCAGCTTCTCTCACAAAGCCAGTTGGATGACGCAAACTCACTAGAATTTCAGAACTGGTTAGTCGGATGCGTGACACTTGAGCATAATGAAAACAACAAGCTAGACACCAGTCAGAAAGGAAGTTCCCCAACATCAGCAATCTGTGGAGGCGATCGCTAACCACCATACTTTCATAGTCTACAATCTTGGCTTCTATCAGATATTGTAATTTCTCTGATTGTGGTCGGTTATCTAAAATATTCAACAATAAAGACTTTGACGACAAAGTGACGGTATGCTCTAAGATTTCCAACCCCCGTGCTAAGTTTACCACTGAGAGCGATCGCAGATTGAATGCTGCTGCTTGCATCTTTTCTGGCGAATAAAGCAGTCTCAGTAACAGTAGCAGCCGTTCTTTAACATCCAATTCCAATTCTAAAAGGGCGCGTTGCAGTAACTCCGAGACAATTACAACCCTCTCACTGGATTGATGATTTTCTTTTTGGTCTAATATTTTAAAGTCAATGTATGCAGCATAAATTTCACCTAAAAACTTTAATTCCTGCTTGATTAAATTTTCTACCCGGCTTTCATAAAATCGATCTACTAAACCTCTAATTCCTGGTTGTTTATGTATTTTTAGTAAGCTGCGGAGAATATGATCTCTAGTAATACCCCAAGATGCCTCTAAGTTTTCCCATAAAGTCTCCAATGCTTCCTGAGTGCCGACTTGAGCAATGGTGCGCCAAGCATACATCCGCACTACTTCTGGTTTATAAATATTCGTAGCCAACTGCAACAGCATTTCTAGAGCTTCATTTTCTAGTCGCATTAGGGCTGACATTGCTGTACTACGGGTTGATTTGTAATAAAGTGCTGCAATCAGTGCCGAATAGTATTCTTCTAAATGGGTTGCTGCGATCATTTCCAATACAGCACAGCGCACCCGTAACGACTCATCTTGTAATAAATTTGGGATGTGAATCCGCAACGCTTGCAAATAAACTGCTTCCCTGAGCGCTCTCACTCCATTTACCCGTTCACGTTCTTGCTTATGAGTCAGCATCCGGCGCATGGTTTGGGTAGCTGCTACCTTTTGCATGGGTGTTCCCTGGCGTAAAACTAAAGCGGCGGCGGTAGCGCGGATGAGTGAGTTTTGGCGGGGATGTAAATATCCTTCTAAGAGACTTAAGTTGGGATTTGGTTCAGCCAACCAAACGTAGCGCAGTGCTAAGGCAAAAACTTCGGGGTTAGTTTCCTGGGATTGTTCTAACAAAGGACGGATGGCGGCTAGATAAGCCGGATTTACACCTCCCATCAGCATCACTTCCAAACTTTGGCGCTGCAAATCTGGGGTTAACTTTACTAGTAGTGGTGCTAAAACTTCTGCTGCTCCTTGGGAATCAATTTGGGCTAAAAGTTCAATACAAGAGCGTTTATCAGCCTCGCTGCCTTTTTCTGCTAAAGCTTTGACTACTCCCTGCTTAAAGAATCGTAAACCCACATTAGTCGCACTCAAGTGACCCCTTGCCACACTCAAGACTAACAGTTCAACATAGCGCGATCGCAATTCCCAAACTACTGTTAAACAGGTGCCAGCGATCAACATTGTCTCTGCTACCAACACCCACTTTTGTAGTGATACGGGTACAAACCGCCCACAAAACAATAGAGTTACAAAAATTACCGCTCCTGTCAAACCTGTAGCGATCGCTTCGGCGGTTCCACCAGATAAAGTCTGCATCCGGCTACGAATTCCCTCTGGAATCGGTTGGTACAGGATGGGGCCGCTACTCATGACAAAGGTGTAGCGCAGAAGTTCATCGCAGAATTTGACAATTATCAAACCCCAGAAAAAGCTTTGCGGTTGAATGGCTGGAATTAAATGCAGCAATACCAGCATTCCTGGTAGCGCAAAGCCGACGGTGATTGGTAAAAGCGTGGCGGTGAAAAATACTCCCATCCGTTCGATGAGTCGGCTGGAAATAAACCACTGCAACAACAACTCACACAACCCCAACATTCCACCAAAAAGACCCAAAAAGCTAGCAAGTTCTCGGTCGCTCAAATTGGATTTGAGTTCGCGCAGATATTGAAAATCTATTAACAACCCAATGACTTGTAATAAACCCACAAAGGCAAACAACTGCCAAACATAGCGCTTCAGCGGACTTTTGAGAAAACGCGCTCGTGAAGCTTGTTCTTCAGGAATTAGTTTTTGTGGGGTTTCAGGAAAAGCTGCTCGATAGTGATGAGTTAAATAGAATAGAATCCCCGATCCGAGTAAAATCATTACACAGGCGATGAGGATGATCTTATTCAGCGTCGTGTATTGTAGCAGCCAAGGTAGACTAAAGCCACTGATTACATCTGCGACTAAAAGACCACTACTGACTAGTGGATAAGTGCGCTTAATCTCCCGAATGTTAAATATTTGGTTGGCAACGATGGAGGTGTTGAGGTCATTGACTACATAAAGTGCATCCACCCACAGCCGCAGCAAAAATACCGAAATCACTGCCAGGTAGGAGAAATGTGATCCCCAACGTAATACAACTAATAAAACTAATGGCATCAACATGCAAGGTGCGATCGCCACAATCACCTGGCGTAAGGGAAAAATCTTTTGCAGCCAAGAGTATAAAAAAACCAGTCCTGCACTCATTACGGCACTGGCAATATACATCCACGGCAGTAAATTAGTCCCATATTCATCCAAAAACAGCGCTACCGTGCTGTCCTCTGCCCAGCGTAATCCTACAGATACAGTTGTATAGAAAAGGAACATTATCTGAGTTCGCTCACTCTCCTCTGGTCGGAGATTCACCCACTGTAGTAGTCGTGTCAAAGCACCTTTATTTGCAGCCAACCAGTAATTTTTCAGTTCCATGCAGTTTTATTTTCTGGTAGTATCACCGCGTAATGGGAAGCGGGGAAGCAGGGGGGACATGAGGAAGCAATAGGTTCGGATAAGCATTTTGAACTCAGAATTACGTTTGGGGGAAAGGTTACTGGGTTTGGGTTAAAGGTTTTCTTCCCCCTTCCCCTTATCCCTTTCCCCTTTAACCGAACCGTATCGCCTCATCTCCTGGAAATAGCAAAAGTCCTGAGCAACTGAGTATTATGTTTCCCACTCAGCCTTCAGGACTATCGATTTTAGATAAATTTAATCAAAGAAGGCAGGAGGCAGAGGGCAGGATAGCTCATCCTGGCTGTGACCGTACCAAACTTGGGTCTAAAACCCCGCCGTCTACACGGCGCTTACAATTTGGTTGGGGTTTGAATCCCCATTCAAATTGTGCCTCCTGCCTCCTGCCTCCTTCAATGCGTTAGCGACGCGCAAAGCGAGTTCGCTTACTCTGCAAGAGTTGCAAGCTACGCTTTTAGCGTCTCGTAGAGAGCGTCATTGCGTTAGCGGAGCGGGGCGTTTTGGGGTACATCTTGTATCCAAACGAAAAATCCCCTGACTTATAGTTAGGGGATTTTCAAACTTGGTCTATTAATACAGTTAGAAGATTATTTTTTAGGCGAGATGAGCATCATCATGTTTCGCCCTTCTTTTTTAGGCGCTTGTTGAACCTCACCAAATGGCTCCAAATCCGTTGCCATTCGCTTGAGCAAATCTTCTGCTAGGTCGCTGTGTTGAATTTCTCTACCCCGGAACATCACAGTCGCTTTGACTTTATCGCCATCTTTCAAAAAGCGCTCTGCTTGCTTAACACGCACGTTGTAGTCGTGTTCTTCAATTTTGTAGCGCATCTTAACTTCTTTGACATCAGCCGTGTGCTGCTTTTTCCGGGCTTCTCGCGCCTTTTTTTCCTGCTCAAACTTGTATTTCCCGTAGTCCATAATCCGACAAACCGGCGGATCAGCTTTGTCACTGATTAGCACTAAATCTAGCTCTTTTTCTTCTGCTAGTTGTAGTGCTTCCTGTGGGAGCATAATTCCCAACTGGGCGCCGTCAGTGTCAATGACCCGAATTTTTGGGAAGCGAATTCGTTCGTTAATTTGGGGCAGATCGCGAGTTCTTTTCTTCTCAATCACAGCCATTATGATTAGTGGGAGCTCTTAATGAAGGATTTGGTGTGGTCTAAATTGGTATGCCTCAGTAGGCAAAATACAGAAGTCACTCAGGACTGAAAACATAGTCTCCAGTTCTAGGGTAACTAATCTATAAAATAGTTGCCTCGTTGTATTTGTCATTTTACTCAGTCTGAGAGAATTTCTCTGCAATAGTTAATCTAAATTACACAACCTAGACTCATATTAAATATTATTACAATTATTAAGCAAGATTTTTTGCGATGTCTACGACGCCCTTTTCATTCCACAGCAGGATGAAGGGGTCATTATCCACCAGCTAGCCCCCTCCCCCCTGCTTCTTCGTTGAGGCGTCTGTGGGCCGTTCAAACTGATTTTGGCACAGTCAATTATGCCAGCTTGTGCGATCGCCTGATCCAAAAAAAGCTTAAGTGAAATCTGTCCTTTTCATGATGATTTTCTTACACTCAGCACCAATGACCAATGACCAATGACCACTCATAATCGAGGCATTTTGTAAAGTCGCCAAACTCCTACTTCACGATGGCGACAGCGTGATCAACGGATCAGGTAAATTAAGATAAGTAAAGAAAACGCTTTGAACTAAATGGCAGCTCTAAGCTTACAAGAAATTTCTACTCAGTTAGAAAGTCCGAATTTACGCGATCGCATGGTAGCCCTTGCTAATCTGCGTAATGTTCCCCCTGAAGATGCAGTCCCTTTAATTAAAAAGGTACTGGATGATGAATCTTTGCAACTGCGATCGATGGCAATATTTGCCCTTGGAATCAAGCCGACGCCAGAATGTTATTCAATTTTGGTAGGAATTCTCGAAAATGACCCAGATTATGGTATCCGGGCTGATGCCGCTGGTGCTTTAGGATACTTGGGTGACGCAAGAGCCTTTGAAGTGCTGTCGCGGGCATTTTATGAAGATACTGATTGGCTAGTACGTTTTAGTGCAGCCGTTTCTCTAGGTAATATTAAAGACCCTCGTGCCCGTCAAATTCTTCTTCAAGCATTGGATAGTAAAGAAGTAGTGTTGCAACAAGCTGCAATCTCTGCACTGGGAGAAATTAAAGACATTGAGTCTGTCGATAAGATCCTGCGCTTCGCCCAATCAGATGATTGGTTAGTAAGGCAGCGTCTAGCAGAAGCCTTGGGAAATCTTCCCACTCCCAAAAGTGTTTCAGCTTTAAAATACCTGGAAAAAGACAATCATTTCAACGTTGCCGAGGCAGCCAGAATTGGCCTCAAGAAGCTTGAGGAAATAGACAATCAAGCTTAATATTAAAGCCTCCTGCTACCTTTTAATAATAATCAAGTGAGAATTTTAGCATTTTGATGCAGGGTAATTTCATTCATGAATATTGAAGAGTTTTTTCAGTTAAGTGCTGGTAAATGGTTTTCTCATCGTACTAGTCAACATTTGGCTTTTAACCAATCGGAACATAGCAAGTCAGACATCATCATTGAGACATTGGCTGTAGATCACCCAGAAGTGATCAAACTGTGTCAACAGTACAAAATTAATCCTAGTTCTGCTTCCTGTGCTACCAAAATTAACTGGAACGGGACAATGGACAAGGATCAAGCAAAACACAGTGGTTCAACTATGTTAGTTTCGATACCTGACGCGGATAATCCGACCCAAGGCAAATTGCTGCGAGAAATAGTTGATGCTAATAAAACTCCAGTTGCCGGACGCTATAAATTTGATAGTGATGATGCTTTGATTCTAACTATAGAGGATGAAACCATCTGGTCAGAGGAGCGCCTGTGGTTTGCTAGCCCCAATTTGCGGATGCGGGTGAATATCCTCAAGAGTTTTGGTGGATTTAGTATCACTTCCTTCACCTCTGAGATTCGCATGGGTGGATTTCCGCCAGCCGCGAAGACTTCGGAAGCGGCTAACTCAGTATCTAGTTAGTTTGATGTGTAGCTTGGGTTGAGGAACGTAGACGCGAAGCGGCTTCCCGTTCGCGTAGCGTCTCCGACAGGAGAAGGGTAACCCAACATTTTTCGGGGTTTGTTGGGTTTCGCTGTTGCTCAACCCAACCTTGTACCTTAGAAAGAGTAGTAGATCGTCCTAAACTTGGTCATAATAGACCGCTTTGTAGCACGGATCACTACAAAAATTTCCTAGACAGAACTCGAACAGTCGCCGGGGTCAAAACTTTAAATACTAGTATTTAAAGTATACAGTCCGCATCCTGCAAGGATGAGTGTAATCAAGGGGATGAATTAACATATTGTTGAGTAATGTTGAGAAAAAATGGGAAATATCTCTGTGTGGATGTTTTTGTTAACGATCGCTTGACCTTCAAGACAGTCGCTACTGTTCTTCTTAACCCAAGCGTATTGGCTTATTAGCCACCACCAAATTTTAAAAGACTTTTTCCCAATCCCCAGTCCCCAATTGTGGATGTTGCTTATAAACAAAGGTAAATTTGTGGAATCTTAATAGACCAAGGGTGTCACACCGCGCATTTTACGTAAAGAATTTATACAAGCAGGACAATCGCAGTTAAATAGGTCGGTTGCCATATCGCTTTCTTGGTCATTGAACTCTAGCATGGGAACATCTTCTGGAGAAAACTCTATTTCCCGTTGATATTTAGGAATTTGAGCCAATACAGAAGCCCTTGCACACACTAAACCCACTTTATGTTTATTGCGTATACAAGATAGACTATCTTTGCTTTGGGCTTCTGGTTGTGGTTCTACGGCTTGCGCTTGATTGAGCATTACTCCCATAGAGAGAATAGAGCTAATCAGTATAGGAGAAGAAAGCAAACTCAGTATGAATTTGTTCATTAGTTTCCTTAGAAAACAATCTTAATCGCTCAGATTATCCGATTAAATCTTACAGTGCAAGTAAACTTGCATCAGGAATTACTTTAACTTAGATGCTCGTAAGTACCGCCGTGTTCCAGCGCCCGTTCGTAGGCTGGACACTCCGTTACCATAGCCTTCGACCAGATACTCAATGATCGCACCGGATTCGGCCAGAGTCAAGCCGCCGTCGGTAATCACTGGCGACTTACCGAGGGGATGTACTTCGCGCAGTGATGCTGGCGCTAACATAGTTTTCGGATCGCGATCGTAGCGTTTGACTTCGTATTAGAAGTAGGTTGATACCCAATACTTGTCGGGTTTTGGGGAAAAGGGTAAGGGGTAAGGGGAAAGAAAAAACCTTTAACCTTTTCCCAAAACCCAATTCCGAGTTCAAAATGCTTTACCGAAGAAAGGCAGAAGGCAGGAGGCAGAGGGCAGGAGGTAAGAAGTATCAATTAAAACTTTAGTTCTGGGTCTAAAGCCCAGTTCAAAGCAATAATTATACTGAGACTGCTTGCAGCGAGGTATAAAACCTCCTTGCTTCAATCCCACTCTTTTAAGGGTGGGTTACCTCCTGCCTCCTGCCTTTATCCTCCTGCCTCCTGAACCAAGCAGTATTGGGTTGATACCAATCACTCAAACTATAACAGGCTGATGGTTTTTGAACCTTGCATGACGAAAAATCAATAATTCAGGAGTGTGCGGCTTGTAGACATCAAAAAATAGTTTGAAAATATCAAAGATTACCCCTCAAAACTGTTTGGGTTTTGAAGGGCAAAGTTAAGTTTAAATTCCAAGTTTAAAAATCTAGGAGAGTCACGTCTCGATATTTATGTTTGCCGAGGCTATTTAATGAAAATTAGAATTGTGCCGGATCAAATTCATAAATTCCTCGCGAGTCCGCACATCTTCTGAAAAAACGCCGCGCATTGCACTAGTAACAGTCCAAGAACCGGGTTTTTGTACACCGCGCATTACCATACACATGTGGGTTGCTTCTATTACCACTGCAACCCCTTGGGGTTTGAGTAATCCTTGTAAGGCATCAGCAATTTGCACAGTCAAACGTTCTTGAACTTGTAAACGTCGTGCATACATTTCGCAAACACGGGCGATCTTAGATAATCCTATTACTTTCCCATTGGGAATGTAAGCAACATGAGCACGACCAATAATCGGCAGAATATGATGTTCGCAGGAACTAAAAATATCGATGTCCCGAACCAATACCATTTCATTGGCATCTTCTGTAAATACTGCTCCGTTTAGCAGTTCATCCAAAGATTCATGATATCCTTTTGTGAGAAATTGTAAGGCTTTCATCACCCTTTTTGGAGTATCTTTTAGTCCTTCGCGGTCTGGATCTTCTCCTAATCCAATCAGCAAAGTACGCACAGCCTGCTTCATTTCGGCTTCTGTTACAGTTTGCTGTTGCCCAGTCGCTAAAGATGAGAGTACCTGATCAGCAGAAGTTAGATCGGGACGAATCGATAGAGTCATTTTGTGAGTTCTGTGGGAATGTTTGGTAAATCAGCTTGTTGTCAGATGTCGGTTGCGATTGACTCCTGACTCGTAACTAAGTGTAACATAACTTTACACTTCTTAATCACGCCAAACATTTTGTCAGCTTAAAAACCAATACGCTTGGGTTAAGGGCTAATTGTACAAAATTGTGGGTTTTCGAGACGCGATAAATCGCCTTCAAGACAAGTGTTTTGGTCTTATCTGAACTGTATTGTGAGTTCTGACTTTTCACGGCATGTGGAAAAGGTAACGATTAACCTAACCCCCTCCCCGACGCGGGAAGGGGGAAAATTCAAAGTTTCTCCCCTTTTAGGCTACGGTGTACACACAAATCCCAAAAACCCAGCTTGATAAGCATTTCCTCGTTCCCAGTCGGAGACTGGGAATGCATTCATTGAGTCTCTGACTCAATATCTGACTAGAGGCAGAGCCTCTAATCAGGCATTCCTATGCAGAGCATAGGAACGAGATAAACGATAAAAAAATGGGAAATTGATCTTTTTTCGACTTGTGTGTACACCGTAGCCTTTTAGGAGAGAGAAATAGAAGTGAGGTTTTCCAGATACCGTGAAAAGTCAGATTGTGAGTTAATTTCCTATGTCTCTTGTTGTGAAAGGCAAATTTATAACAATAGTGTATTTTTGTCAATATATTACTGCCGAAACTTACTAGAAATTTTCCAGAGATCGCCTTCCACTTTCTCTCGCAAAAATAAACAGCACTTTGAGAGTTTGTAATAAGTCAATTTTTAAGCAACATTAGACAATTAGTTATCTAATATTAAATACTTGGACATAATTCTTATATTTATGTTTATTATTTAGTAGCTTGAATAAGTTTAAAAATTAGTAAAATCTTAGGGACTGGAAATTTTAAATAGTTCATTGTACCGCTAACTTTATTTATCTGCCCATAATATAGCAATCCTATAGTAATACTTAAGTCTGTAGCCACATAAATTAGCTCGGCTCACTTTTATACAAATATGTTTAGCCCAATACTTTTTGGTAAAGAGGCAAAGGGAAAGAACAAACCTTTCACCCTTTCCCCAAACCAAATCCCTCTTTTGAAAATTTTTAACCGAGAAGTATTGTATTGATGTTTAGCCCTAGCAAATATAATTCGTGGCGGGTTTGAATCTCCTAATAATTGAGTCTGAATTTAGAAGCCAGAATTCAGACTCAATTATTACACATGTTTTAAATTCGCAATCACATATAAATACAAAAAAGTCCGCTTTCACGGACTTAAGTAAGGGCTTCTGTCACTTTTCTCGGCTACAATCATGTATGAATCATGATGTTTTTATTATTGATTATTAATCCCAAAGAAGCAAGCCCTTGAAGCTATTTTAATAGACTTAAATACTTGAATTATATCTTCATTTAATAAGTTTTAAAAATTTTCATGTGAAATTGTATCATCATATTTTTTATGATTTGTCTAGATAAAAGAGGTTCAGACTAACATCAACTTACTAACTTATACAATTTTTTTTGGACAAAAGAGATATATATATGTCTTTTGAAACTTCAGTATTTACAAGATTTTTACATTAAAAAGGTAAAGGTGGTCAGGTATAACAGCCCCAGGAAGGAATTCCCAATCCTGGGGTTTTACTATGCGATCGCTTAAAGTGGATTTCAATTGGTATAGCGACGTGGCGTATAAACCCAGATACTACCATCGTTGCGCCTGATGGTTCGGGTTTTTGTGGAACCAACGATAATAATTGTCCGCATATCAGCGATTTCTGGGGCTAACTGGTCAAGTGCGATCGCTTTCACCATCTGTCCTGGTCTGCCGAGATTTCGTGCCAATACTACTGGTGTATCCGGTGTCCTATGTCGCAGCAAAATATTTCTCGCTTCTGCCAGTTGCCAGGTACGCTCTTTGGAAACAGGATTGTAGAAAGCAATGACGAAATCAGCCTCAGCAGCAGCGGCAATTCGTTGTTCGATCGCAGACCAAGGCTTCAAGATATCAGACAGGGAAATAGCACAAAAGTCATGTCCAAGGGGCGCACCGATGGCTGCTGCTGCTGCTTGCATAGCGGAAATACCTGGTGCCACATGAATGTCGATACTGTCCCATTCGGGTTTAGCATAGCGATCGCATACTTCAAAAACCGCTGTTGCCATTGCATAGATACCTGGGTCGCCAGATGAAACTACAGCTACATATCGCCCAGATGCGGCCAAATCAAGAGCCATCTTCGCCCGTGCTTCTTCTTCGCGGTTGTCGGACTCATGCCGTTGCTTACCATCAGCCAGAGAACCCACTAAATCTAAATAAGTTTTATAACCCACTAGATCAGTTGCCGACTTGAGTATCTCTTTCACTTCTGGAGACATCCATTGCGAACCACCGGGGCCCGTGCCAATAATTGCTAACCGTCCGCGTGGCTGACCAATGGTATTAGGGTCAATTGGTTGGGGGGCAATGGCGATCGCAATGTGGGGAGACAAGGGAGATAAGGGGGATGTGCCTGTGGCGGCGATCGCTGCGGCTTGGGCGGGGCTATAACCTTGTGAAAGTAGACTTTCTAGCTGATTTGAGGTGAAAAAGCGGGCAGGCACTTTGAAGGCGCTAGCTAGGGCATGGATTGTGGGATCGGCAGCGGCGGTGATGGGTGCAAATATCCCGGCGACTGATGTTCTTTCGAGTGCGGCATCAGCTAGTAGCTGCTGTACTAAAGCGACTGCATTATCTTTATAGCTAATAGTGTCACTAATTGCGATCGCGATCGTTGCTGGGTGGTAGACAAGACAGTTGGCTGTAGGAATCACCAAACGTTCCGTAACTTGGATGGTCAAATCTCCCTTTGGATCTATAGGCAGTTTACTATCGCTCAACCAAGGTGCTATTCCTTCTAGCTTGACTTGCGCCCCCGCTAGCAAATCTGAGATAAATTTCTTCGCATCGTCTGGGTTTGCTAAATGGTATCCAGGGGGAGGAGACAACAGGGTTGTGCCCAAACGTAAATCGCCTGTAGTGGTAATTGCAGCTTTGACATCAAGGGCTTCGGCAATGCGGCGTGCCAAATCGTTTACCCCACCAAGTCCGCCCAAGAGGGGAACAACAGCGCTACCATCTTCAGCCACAGCTAGCACTGGTGGTTCCTGTCGTTTATCGGAGAGTACAGGAGCTAGCGTCCTAATTAAAATACCTGCGGCACAAATGCCAATCAGCGGCCTTCCCTGGACAAATAAATCGCGCAACGTCTCGCCAAAATTCGTGAAGCTGACATCAACCCCAGATGTGCGACCCTCTAAACCGTATAACGTCGCTCCTGGTAGGACGCTGATTATTTTGCGTGCTACTGTGACGCTATTTTGACCTAGTACTACAATGGCGGGTGCAACATTCATCATCACTTAATTACAACTTATCTCGTAACTTAATAGATTAATTATGAACAAAACTTGGAAAAAGGCATGGTATGAATTTCGCTACATGATTTATGAGATAAATCATCGAGACAATTAAATCATCATATTTCAAAGCATTGGGGTTGGGAGCAAAAAATAAAATATTTATGTCGCCACATCTAATTGAGGAATAAAATTTGCACAAAATGATGATTTAAAAATCGCTGGATTATGGTACTACGAATCAAACTTGTCATCAATTAACCCTCTACTAAGAAAATATTCTGTTTTCTTAGTAGAGGGTTAGGTTTTAAAATTTAACTAAGTTCACCAAAAAGTTTTGTGGTTTAATTTGAGATTAAAAATTTCCAAAGCTATTCAACTTTTTCATACCAGATACCTACTTTCTCAAAAGCACCATAAGCAAGCTTCAGAAAATTCATTATTCTCTGTCTCCCAATTATCCCAAATTCTTTATACTCTCTCGCCTCCGCGAACGTCAGTCGATTTTGGTCAATTATGTTTCTTTCTTTATATGCTAACTTCGGGAAATCTATGACTTTTATCTTATATTTATCTACTATTTTCTGAAAGTTTGAATCTGACTCTATATGCTCCCAGTCATCACACAGTCCTAAATTCCTCACCAGAATATGAGGGATTATCTCACCGTATGTATTCACTGACTGAGCAAACAGGTTGATGCTGTCGTATCCTCCTGTCGATACAAACCATTTGCAAAACATTACTCCCTGTGAACTCCCTAGTTCAATTAATTGATTAGAATCAATCCATCCTTGAACTGCTCTATGCGATTGTGCGGGTAAATTTACAATTACTGGCTTTTCTATCGCCCACTCAAATATTTTATCTGCCTTATCTGCTTGTCGTTCATTCTCACTAAACACAGCATATTTACATATATTCTTATACACTTCTGCTACATCTGGATTCGACCTATCTGTGTCCACTGGTACAAACGGGATTTTCTTATCCAGACAATACTGAATCATTGTCCTGGTAAAGAGAGATTTCCCTACCCCACCTTTTTCACCATCTACCAAATGAATCGTCGGCATTACAGCAACCTCTAAATACTTATCCACTTATTCAAGTCTGATACATTTTTGCCCAACTGAGAACTTTTTGGCGGTCGCCGTCTAAGCGACTTACCCTGTACAAAAGCTATGTAGGTATGCTTTGAATCATAATGT
>NZ_JAWJTF010000413.1:0-1451 GCF_048836525.1 Nostoc sp. CALU 546 | reverse complement strand
ACTACAAATTTTCCATCGAGTTGATGGCTAGATATCCAAGAGTTGTTTTGTTTCGGTAAAGGTCGAATAAAATTTACATTCACCCAATTGGGAATACAAACGATTTTATTAACAGGTACTCCCTTATTCACTAAATTCTCACGAAACCCATCAGCGATGACACTAATAGTGTGTGCCGTCCGATATGCAAACTTCTCTAGGATTGCAAGACTTCGGATCATCCACTTGTTTTTTAATAGCCCGATACGTACCGCAGCTTCTGGTAAAATATCTTGCACATTTAGAACTACCGGGCAGTTGTATAACCAACCAAATATTGTTACTGGTAACGTACCGAATAGAGGCGGAACTGTTAAGATAATTACATCGGGGCGTCCGCCTTTAAAGGCTTGGGGTAAGCTCGTAAAAACAAAACTTAACTCCAGCAACAGCCGATCTACGAGGTTAGGTTTAGACTTAATTCGCAAATAACTTCGCTGAATGGTTACGCCATTTTTTTGTTCAGTAATATACCACTTACCCCGATATCCATCGTAAATTTCGCGCTGAGGATAGTTGGGCATTCCCGTAATCACTCGCACTTCATGACCTCGCTTTACTAGTCCTTCCGCCAATTCAGTCATTAATGGAGCAATTCCAATCGGCTCTGGATGATAGTTGTAGGAATAGATCAGAATGTGCATGAGCTATTTGTGAATTTTGTAAAGACAGCTTGAGATCAGCGGACTTATTGCTAATTTCAGTAATGGCTGCCACTTTTATTACTCAATTTAAGTTTAAAGATTTGTTGATTAAGATTGGATTAAGCTCTGTTTATAAATTTTCTGAATAATTTTAATTTTAAAAGATAGTTTTTGTATTGCATAAAAGACTTAAAAATTAAAATATCAGATTGTGTAAAGACTTTAGGCTCTTTATAAACACAGACTTTAGACTTTGGTGATGATCACAATAGTTGATTTGCTAGCTCCTGAATCATGCATAATGTCTAAATTTAAACTTCGGGGATTGTAGCATTATATTTAAGCTTGTGCATATAACCCTCATACCGCCCTTTCAACTGGCACATGAAGTATTTTTAACCAAGTTATCAGTGATTGCTCGAATACTTGTTGACATAAGTATTCGAGCGATCGCGAACTGATAAGGCTGGATAATAGACTCACCAACTCACTTAATCATTGGAGCTAGAATAGAGATTCATTAAACTAAAATTGGCAACCTCTAACTAGAAAGCCCTACTTCCTAGCAAGAGGCTTGCTTTTTCTTCAGAGTTGAGCCTACACCCAATATCCCAAAGGCCAGTAAACCCAACATAGAAGCAGGTTCAGGGACTTTGGATACCTGAATAGAACCAGAATTTTGATCTAATGTTATGAATGCTGTCTGTTGATCGATATCCTGACGTAAGAACAAAGAATCACCAACGGTTCCCTGGAAGAAATATTCTC
>NZ_JAWJTF010000251.1:0-3119 GCF_048836525.1 Nostoc sp. CALU 546 | reverse complement strand
GTTTGCGACTTGTGCGATTGATACAATCTCGAATTGCCGCACGAATTTGGGCTTCAACGGCCACTAGCTCTGCGTCTCGTGACAAATAGGGGATTGCTGAAAAAGGGGGGTAGTATCTGACTGCTGTTCGGAACTTGGGTCTTGAGGTCTTTCTGAATTCTCTGGGACTTTTGGCAGTCTACCTAAATCTGTTTTTAATTGTTGTCGGAGCTTTGTATCTAATGACAGCACAGATTCACTCAAATTACTCAGGAAGTGTGCCTGACAACGTTGATGTGGTGCATCTGGCCAACTCGAATTCATTGCCGTGATGATTGCTGATTCCCCATCTGACAAGGTTGCCAGCACTTTATACGGTAACTTCTGATATGGTTGCAGCCACTCAATTAACCGTTGTGATTGTGCCTGTGGTAACTGAATTCCACTTACTGCTGTACCGCTTAATACTTCATATAATACGTATAACAGAGTCCCGTGACCCTCTGGCTGTAAGGCATCTATTGCCCTACATCTTGCCACCATGTTCAACGGCTGTAGCAGCTAATTTCTCCTGGGTATGCGCTATTGCTCCACCCAACAGTGCCAGAAATTGACGATATAGCTTCCCTACATTACTCTCGTTAATTTCTACACCACGCTGGTTTAATTTTCGTTGAATTTCAACTAACTGTTGATGCTCATGTTCATGTTGCCAACCGATAAATGCCAGCACATCTAGCCCGTAAGTGCTTTGAGGTAAACTATATTTTAGTACACCATAGGCTAAGTAGTGTTGACCAAAATATTCACATTCAGCGTTGGCACATTCTTTCCCTTTACCTGCTATAAACACTGCTCCGCTTAAGGTTTGAATGGTTTTCCGCATATGCCAAGATGGAAGGTTAACTAATTTTGTGTCGCAATGTATACATGAATTTAGCTCACATTTCACAATTATTCGTTTGGCATCCGGGAAATGTCTTTGCGGGCGGTGGCTAGGTAACTTTACTATCACGGAGGAATGTCTGCTGGTAGGTGTTTTTCAGTTTACCTGCAAACAACACCAATTAGATAGCTAGGGTTTGTAAGCAGGTATCTCCCAGAGAATGACCATATTTATCGTTAGAAGATTTAAAAAATTCGATAAGTTTTGGGGCGTTAGGCGATGATTTTGACAAAAAATATTGTGATGCCGCAATCTTCGGCATGAGTTTCTCTTGATGCCGACCGAAATTAGAGTAACTTCAGGCTGAGGCTGGTGGCGATTTAGCAATCAAGAGTTCTTTTTTACTCTGCTTTAACTGTTTCCAAAATGCCTGAATTTGGTTGTAAATATCTTTTGGGTCACTAACTTACTGTTTGAGCTAAAAATACGTAATTACCCGGAGATTAAGTTTAAATAGAATTTGACTGATGAACTAGGACGTATTTACTGTTTACAAAACCAATTTTGGCTTTATTTGGGCTTAATTTTTGTTTAAGTTCCGTGAAGTCACAACTACTTTTGGGAATTATAAACTGGACAACCTTTGTTGAGGGTTACTGGCCTTCAGCTATCTGCACGGAGACAAGAAATGCAGCAAACTACGACAAGGCAGCAATTCCTACCCAAGCTGGATCGTCCATTTATAATAGCAGCCCTGACCATTCCTATTGTTCACCTCGGACTTGGATACATAGGTTTATCCATGACATTTGTCGGTGGTGCGTCAGCATTTTGGCCTTCATTCGGTGTGTTTTTAGCAGCAATGTTATTGGTAGGCTATCGGGTCTGGCCCATCATATTTTTGAGTGATTTTATTGTTAGTTATATTTTCTTTTTTAAGAACAATCTTTTAATTAGTAGTATCATTTCGGCTATCAACTTAATTACTCCTTTCGTAGCAACTTTTTTAATTCATAAGTTTATCAAGCGTCGCCATTTTTTAGAGCGATCGCAAGATGTTTTTAAATTTATGGTTCTGACTATACCCAGCCCCCTAATCAGTTCCATCTTGGCTGCACTAACGCTTTGTATTAGTGGTATTGCACCTTGGTCAATATTTAGTAACATTTGTCGAACTTGGCTGACATCAGACAGCACAGGTATTTTAATTGTTACACCTTTAGTGCTGGCATGGTTGCAAAAATCTCCATCGCCGAGAAGCTTCCATCGGCGACAAATTATCGAACTTGCATTTGTTTTATTGTCAATGATGGCGATTGTTCGGGTCGCTTTTTCAGGGGGATACCCAATTGAATACATGATCATTCCGCCATTAATTTGGACGGCATTTCGATTTGAAGCGCGGATATCGACTCTAGCTGTACTTATTATGTCAGCAATCGCGGTTTTTGGTACTGTTAAAGGCTTTGGTTCGTTTGCTAAACAACTCTCACCTAATGAATCACTTATCTTGTTGCAATCATTCATTTGTGTAATTGCTATCACTACCTTTGTGATCTCTGCGGTAACTAGTGAAAACCAAAGATCAGCAATTATACTGCGGCAAACCAATGATGAACTAGAGCGACGAGTTGAAGAACGAACTGCCCAACTCAACGAAGCAAAAACTGTTGCCGAAGTTGCCAATCAAGCCAAAAGTGAATTTCTCGCCAACATGAGCCACGAATTACGAACTCCACTAAATGGCATCCTCGGTTATACTCAAATTTTACAACGGACTGAAACCTTGTCCGACAAAGGATACAAAGGAATTGAAATTATCCATCAATGCGGCTTTCATCTATTAACTTTAATTAATGACGTGCTGGATTTGTCTAAAATCGAAGCCCGCAAAATGGAGTTGCATCCCATCGATTTCCATTTTCCTTCGTTTCTGGAAGGAGTAGTCGAAATCTGTCGGATTAAAGCTGATCAAAAAGTTATTTCCTTCACGTATCAGCCCAACTCTCAACTCCCAGTTGGTATCCACGCGGATGAGAAAAGACTGCGGCAAGTTCTGATTAATATTTTGGGTAACGCAGTCCAGTTTACAGATAAAGGAGGGGTGAATTTCAAAGTAACAGTTCTTACTCATTCGTCCAGTGTCAGTAGTCCAGAAACCCAAGAAATAACTAATTATAAACTTCGTTATCAAGTCGAAGATACAGGAGATATGATGACATAGATGCAATTGCAAAAAATATACCATCCCTTT
>NZ_JAWJTF010000025.1:87826-92597 GCF_048836525.1 Nostoc sp. CALU 546 | reverse complement strand
GTGTGTACACCGTAGCGATGCATTGGGGGGAAAAAGAAATCCAGTTCCCTCCCCTTTGCAAGGGGAGGGTTAGGGTGGGGTAACGCGGATCGTGATGGTCAGCAAGTGAACTTAGTATCACTTCTTGACAAGGGTTTCACGTTAAGTTGACACCTATGGCAAGATGCCCACCCTACAAAATCGGATAAAGCTACCAGTTACCTACAGGTTGAGCATCATGAGAAAACATAGAAGGATCGATTGAAATGCCCAATCCTTCAGCTACACGACGACCATAAGAAATATCTGCCCGGAAGAAGTGGCAAAGTTGGCGCATTTGGATGTCTTCTCTTGCTTGAGACAGACTACCGACAATATTTTTAGCAAGACGCTCTTGCTGCTCAGGAGTTAGTAACCGATAGAGATTACCTGCTTGAGTATAATCGTCGTTTCCTTCACGATGACTGTAACGATCAACTGTGACATCGCCCAAATGACTAGGTGGTTCTGCATAAGCTGGATTTTCTTTAGGCGTACCCTCAGCACTATTCGGTTCATAGTTAGGAACGCTACCGCCGTTGTTACCCGATGCCATAAAGCCATCTCGCTGATAATGCATCACTGGACATTTGGGCTGGTTGACAGGTAGTTGCTGATAGTTACCACCCAAGCGATACCGTTGAGCATCTGGGTAAGAAAAAATTCGAGCTTGCAGCATTTTGTCTGGAGAGAAACTAACGCCAGGAACCACTGCACTAGGGCTAAAAGCGGCTTGCTCAACTTCGGCGAAATAATTCTCTGGGTTCCGATTTAGCTCTAATATCCCGACTTCAATTAAAGGATATTCCCCTTGTTTCCAAACTTTGGTCAAGTCAAAAGGATTATCAGGATGTTTTTCCGCTTGCTCCTCGGTCATCACCTGAATACACATCCGCCATTTGGGATAATCTTTGTTAGCGATCGCTTCAAACAAATCATGAGTCGCATGATCTGGATCTTCGCCCTTAATCTTAGCTGATTCTTCCTCGGTCAAGGTTTGATGCCCTTGCAGAGTCTTAAAGTGAAATTTACACCAAACGCGATCGCCTTCAGCATTAATCAAACTAAAGGTATGGCTACCAAAACCGTCCATGTGTCGATGGGTTTTGGGAATTCCCCGATCTGAAAAGAGGATCGTCACCTGGTGAAGCGATTCTGGACTGAGTGACCAAAAATCCCACTTTGCATTCTGGTCTTTGCAATTGGTTTGGGGATTGCGCTTTTGGGTATGGATGAAATCAGGAAACTTCAAAGGGTCGCGGATGAAGAAAATAGGGGTATTGTTACCTACAAGATCCCAGTTACCCTCCTCAGTATAAAACTTGAGGGAAAAACCTCTAGGGTCGCGCTCGGCATCTGCTGAACCCTTTTCTCCTCCAACTGTAGAAAAACGCAGAAGGAGTTCCGTTTTCTTGCCAATTTCAGAAAAAAGTTTGGCTTTACTGTAGCGAGTGATGTCATTGGTGACAGTAAAAGTACCGAAAGCAGCCGCACCTTTAGCGTGGACAACTCTTTCAGGTATACGTTCTCTATTGAAATGAGCCAGCTTTTCTAAGAGGTGGAAATCCTGGATTAATACAGGGCCACGCGCTCCAGCTGTGAGTGAGTTCTGATTATCGCTAACTGGAATACCGTCAGCAGTTGTCAAATTTTGGGGTTCAGTCATGGTTAAAGAAGCTCTCCATGTAAGTTACTCAGATTGCCCACAGTACATTTTAGTCAGTAGATGGATGCCTACTGATAGAACAATCTAATTCATAGTCATAACGAGTTTATATATAAAGCATACTCGATATGATTATGAATTACCATAAATTTTTTTGTATTTTGGGAGGATATAGAGGCAATATACAGCCTCTATGCTGCCTTTCAGGTATTTAAATGTTTGAGAATCAACGAGCAAACATCTGTCGCCTCAATTTGATGTTCATTAACTAGGTGAGTTTGATGGGTGATAAATAGAGGCCCTTCATCTGGAGAGGTGGTGATATTACCGTGAGAGCCACGCACCAGGGAAGCATCCAGAGGGATCACATCCATTAAGTAGCGAAAACCCAGTTGTTTCTTAAGTAACTTGAGAGCAATTTTTCCTTGAGGAAATTTTATTTGCGGATCAAGGAAAAGTTCTACAGGATCGTAACCAGGTTTGCGGTGGATATCTACAGTTCTAGCAAAATCAGGCGCTTTATTATCATCGAGCCAATAATAATAGGTAAACCAAGCGTCAGATTGAGCGATCGCAACTAACTCTCCCGATCTAGGATGATCGAGATGGTAGGTTTGCTTACCCTCTTCATCCAATACCTGCGCTACGCCTTCAGTCGCTTCTAAAAGCGATCGCACTTTCGGGATATACGCCGGATCGTTCACATATACATGAGCAATTTGGTGATCGGCAACGGCAAAGGCAATGCTAGCGCCAAAATCGAGCAGTTCTCGCCCTAATTCTTCTCGTATAGCAATTAAACCATTTTCCCGTAGTACGCGATTCAAATCCACAGCTTTAGAGACTGGGGTAATGCCATACTCAGAAAGAATAATTACCTGAGTATTACGTGCTTGAAAATATTCAATTAAATCCCCACAAACAGCATCAATTTCTCGCAAATCTGCTTGAATCTGTGTTTGATTGTTACCAAATTTTTGCAGACAGTAATCTAAATGTGGTAGATAAACTAGTGATAATGTCGGGCTGTAGCGTTCCTCAATCCATTTTGCGGAATTGGCAATCCATTGGCTAGAACTAATGGTAGTTTTTGGCCCCCAGAAATCGAACAGAGGGAAATTTCCTAAATCAGATTGAATTTGCGATCGCACATCACTAGGATGTGTATAAATATCAGGTAATTTTCTCCCATCTGCGGGATACATTGGGCGCGGCGTAATGGCATAATCTGCTGTAGAGTACATATTGTACCACCAAAAAAGGTTGGCACAAGTGAAATTTGGATCGATTGATTTAGCTATTTCCCAAACTTTGGGAGCTTGTACTAGCTTATTAGATTGCCGCCAAAACTTCACTTCACATTCATCGCGGAAGTACCAACCATTAGCGACAATTCCATGTTCATTAGGCAACTTTCCGGTTAAATAAGTAGCCTGAACAGAACAAGTCACAGCAGGTAACACTTTTTTGATAGGAAGCACTTGCCCAATAGCCGCCCAAGAAGATAAAAACGGCGTATTTTCTCCTAGTAAACTGGGCGTTAATCCCACGACATTTAGAACAACTGTTTTCTGCATAAACTTAATTCTCTCTTATAGCAATTTGAAAAAATAACTAGAAACACACAATAACGTATCTCTAAAGATTTAAACTAGAAAACTAAGTTTAAACCTTTAATTACGAATTACGAACTACGAATTAATTTTAATACCCACTCATACTCACGCTGAATAGAAGTTGCTAAATCTATCTTCATTTCTGATGGCAATACATCCCATGTGTAAGTCTCAATTTCTAAATGTGAGCAAGCATTGTTTGTTTGAAGTAGATGTAAAACAGTAGCAATATCATCTTGGGTAGATTGCAAAATTTGATAATCATGAATAAAAATTGGGACATGGAAGTGAGTCCTCCATTCTTCAGCTAGAGATTGCTCTAAATGGGGTAATGCAGTTATTAAGTCAGGATAGTGATGGAGTGTACCATCACTGCGACGTTCTATTACTTGATGAAGATAAGTAGATTCTGCAAAAGGGCGTAAGCGTTCAACTATTAAGCTACGTTTCTCAACCTCAGCAGGTATTTTTACTTGAATTGCTGCGCTGATTTGAATCTTGCCAATCTTAATTCCTGCTGATTGAAAACGTGCAAATACAGACTGCGGTTCCTCATATTCAACTGAAAAATGGCAGGTGTCATAGCAAACCCGAACGTGTTCTAGTAATTTAGTTTCTGCTAACGTCTGGTCAATATTTAATTTCTCTGATAAATAACTACCACTAATTGGCAATAACCAGTTTTGATAAAAATCAATTACTTCTGAGGTATTTTCAATTAATCCATCAGGCTCAGGTTCTAAATCAATATGTAGTAACTTACCTGTTTCTTCGCGGATGCGAATCATTTCTACAACAACTGATGCTATGTTCAAACAACTCTTTTTCAGAACAGTCTCGAAAGTTGCTTGGTCTTTTACCCACCAAGGTTTATAGGATAATGGTAGTGTAGAAATTCCACCATCAAGTCCTTGGGGTAATAGACTAGCTAAAATATGTGCCAAGTTTAATGTATAATTAACGCGTTCTTGTGTAGACCAATCTGGTGCATAAACTTGATCTTTTACCACCTGCCGATGAAATCCGCCATACGGGAATCCGTTTAAGGTGAAAACATATAAATCTTGTTGAGTCAGCCAAGCTTGAAATTGAGCTAAATTATTACTTTCTAAAAGTTGTTTCGCAGCTACATCTGATAACCTTAAGCCAATACCAAAAGGTTCTGTAGGTGATAAACGTGACTTGAGTTCGGGAATATAGTTTTCTAAATTGGCGAAAACCTCTAGCCAACTTTCACCAGGATGAATATTGCTGCAATAAGTTAAGTGAAAATTATTGTTTTTTGTAATTTTCATTTTCTCGCTTTATCTCTTGTATATGTAATCTGTTTTCTTTGGCTTAAACTATTTCACAAAATACTTGCCATATATTCATGGGTAAGGGCGCACATTTATCATTGGTGTCAACTTAAGCCAAAAATAGCGTACTGATTAGGTGTTGTTCACCCGCCAGGGAATATAATTAAGCGCTA
>NZ_JAWJTF010000025.1:37457-87803 GCF_048836525.1 Nostoc sp. CALU 546 | reverse complement strand
AGACAGGGATTTACAATCCCTGGCGGACGTGAGGTTTCGCGTTAAGTTGACACCAACCAATGCACATTTATACGCCCCTACAGCCGATTAATGGTATTACTGGGTGTGTACATTCAACTTCAAGTAACAGCAAATACTTTTGCTAACTTCATCGAAATTGGTAGCAAGATTAGAACTAATAAACCGTAATACAACCCAGCAAAACCAGATGCAACGGTTGCATCTAATACTATTAGAGATAAAACGCCTATTTTCACGGCATTGCGGATGTTTTCGGCTATCGGTTCCCGCGCAGCTTTGATAAAGTTAGGTAAGATTCTGATAGCTAATAAAATAGCAAATGGTAGTGCTGCGATCGCAGTGTACCCTTCTAATAATCCTAAAGCTAAAACTGCCGTCAAAACTATTGCAATTAGCAGTAATGCGAGTACTCCTGTAATCTTCTTACCTCCATGAACTTCACCCTGACTAATTGCGGTGATCGCAGCAATGTAAAGAACAGGAATTAGCGCTAAATACCAACGTTCCCAAACTATTGCGGGTACTGCACTTACACCTAATAATAAGTTACTGCCACGACACAAACCCATATTTAAAGGGCCAAAAAAAGGATGATGTTTGGCAAGTGAATCATATAAAAGGGATGAAAGAGTGATAAATATAGCGATCGCAGCACTCAACCAGGATACTTGAAAAGCAGCTATAATCCCGATCGCAAAAAGTATACTCCCCAATAAAGTAGCATTTTGACGAGATACGCGTCCACTAGGAATTGCTCTATTCGGTCGCTCTTTTGCATCTAAGTCTGCATCGAAAACATCATTAAAAACTATACCACCGCCATATAAGCCAGTGGTAGCCAATAACAACCAAGCTAATGGAATTAGTATGGAAAAACTTGCTTCTCCATTCATTAATTGAACAAAAATAATCCCAGAACCAGAAGCAGCAAAACCTAGAAGAATATCCGCCCAAGCAGTAACAATATTAGCAGGACGCATCAATTCAAGATAACCCCGCCAGCTTTGAAAGTTTAAGCTTGCAACATTCACTTATCTGCCTCCGTACCTAATTATTTCTCAAAATAAACCGCATACTATACAGATGAATCAAATATTTATGCAATTCCTCATCCCCACTCCCCACTCCCTACTCCCAATTTATTACTCAATCAACACAAAATCTGAAACTGATTTGATTCCTGGTTCTTGTCCCCGCAGCACAGAATTACCACTGAACAACTGACGCTGATCAACAGATTGGGGATTGAGCCAGTCTGAAGCTTTCATCTGCCCAGTTTGACTGTAAGCCGCTAGGGCATTTTCATAACAAACTGCTTGCACATGTTCTTCAGGAATACCCCTATCTAACATCAACTGAGCCGTTTTCGGGACTGCCAAAGGATCGCTGATACCCCAATCAGCACTACTATCTACAATGATGCGATCGCGCCCATACTTGCGGACAACCTCTACCATCCTGGCATTACCCATCTTCGTCTGTGGGTAAATCGTAAAAGCTGCCCAAAAACCCCGTCCTAATACTTCTTCAACAGTTTCTTCGTTGTTGTGATCGATAACTACTTGTGAGGGATCTAAGCCATATTCAATACAGCGATCCATACTCTTACTAGCACCTTCCTTTTTATTGCGGTGAGGAGTATGAATTAGTACTAACATATCGAGTTCTTTAGCTAATGCCAACTGTTGACAAAAGTACTTATCTTCTGCTTCTGTCATATCGTCATAACCAATTTCACCAATGGCAACAACACCTTCTTTACAGGCGTAAAGTGGTAGCAGATCCATAACTTCTGTTGCTAATGCTTCATTGTTAGCTTCTTTCGGATTTAGTCCAATTGTGCAGTAGTGTTGGATGCCAAACTGACTAGCACGAAACCTTTCCCAGCCCACAAGACTACTGAAGTAGTCTTTAAATGAGCCAGAATTGGTTCGAGGTTGTCCTAACCAAAAAGCTGGTTCAATAACGGCGACAATACCATATTCCCGCATTACTAAGTAATCGTAAGTAGTACGGGAACACATGTGAATGTGAGGATCGATAAACATCATGGTTTTAATTATTGGGAATTGGGATTAGGGGAGAGGAGACAGGTGAGAGGTTATAGGGAATAATCTGTACCCTGTAACCTGTAACCTATTCCCTTCTTCACTCCCTTCTATTTGTAAACAAAAAGGCGTTAGCGTGGCTCGCCGCAGGTATCGCGGCTAAAACTGCTCCAAGTCAGATTGCCTTGTTGAATGGATGACTGTAAATCTGGGTAACGAGAAAGTAATGCTTGTGCTTCGGGTACAGGAGACTCAGCACAAGCTAAGGCTGCTGCTTCTTGCTCGTGTACATCCCCATTAGCTAGTACTTTTTCCAAATCTGTGATGATGGTGCTATCGGCAAACCGTCCTACAGGTCGCCAAAGTTCTGGCGTAACTGAGCGTTTGGCTGCCCAACGTTCATGGGCATAGGCTGCCAACATCTTCGCCAATTCTGGGTTAGCACGCCGATCCAGACCCCAAATTAGATGCAACGGACTGCCAACAAACACAGCCTTCAGCACCATCTGATTCCAAGCAGCATTGTCTAAATAATCTGCTGGATAAGGGTTACGTAATGCGATCGCTTGGAACACATTACTCATGTTACTGCGAATTCCCTCAGCAGTACGGTGGCGATGTAACTCTGGATGTGGTATGAGCGGCAAACTTTGATAAAGGGCAACTAACTCTCCCATATCGGCAGTGGAGAAGACTTGATCAAGCGATCGCACATAGCCCTCAACATCATCGTGGGGCAAAGCTAAAAGCAAGAGTGTGCGACCTGCTTGATCTACACTCCAATGACCAGGATGCCAACCGGGAATGACATCCTGTGCTGCTTCCAAGTCCTGGAATGTTAGCTGCAAATCCTCTTTACCTAGATAACGCGGCACAGCACTAAAAGCTGTAAAAAACACTCGTTCAGCAGCGCCGCTAGCAATCTGTGCCTGTTTCTGTTCCAGCCAAGCCAAACCTTTCTCCGAAACAGACTTTAACAGCCAGTTATGCAGTAACTTGTTTACTTTACTCATGATAAATTCAGGACAAGTTGCCCAACTTTTTTTGTGACAACCAAGTATAAAATCTACCACTAAACTTGATATTTTGGGATGAAGCAGTTAGAGAATATACTGATGAGATCATAACTTCACTGAATCTATAAAAATCTCCGAATTTTAAAGAAGCTACTGTAAAGATACCATTTTGATTAGATAAATTCTCAGATTATCTAACGGAAAAAACGTAGAATTCTATGTAATAATGATCTCCAGTGCCAACCTCATATATCAAGTCTAGGCATCAAAAAAATTGTAACCTAATATTATTTTGAACTTTATCTACTAAGTAAATATGCTTCAAATGCATGTTTTATTTATTAGTTAAAATTTTCTATTGGATAGTTTTATCTGGAAATATTCAATAAATTATTTGTATTTATTTACTGTTAGCTTCCATTAAATCAGCCACCATCTCAAACGTGTGAAACCCTTGCAAACAATTAATTACGAATTACGCGCAGCGGTACTAGTGCATCATTTACAGTTACTTAAAAAGCAATAATATTCAAATGGCTATTCAACAAAAGACTGCTCTTAATCTGCAACCAATTAACCAATCTGTCCGTGTGACCTTCAATTATGATGTTCACTTTACTAGAGGTCTATTTCAGCTAGATAATCCTTTACTCGCACAAGTGATCGCCGCAGATGGGGAGGCAACACCAAAGCGAGTCCTAGCAGTGGTAGATGGAGGATTTTTACAGTACCAGGATGGATTGCTCAAAAAATTATCAGCCTATGCCCAGCATTATGAAGATGTACTAACACTGAGCGGTAAACCAATAGTAGTTACCGGTGGAGAAGCAGTTAAGAATGATTCTAGATTTATAGAGCAAATTCATCAACAGATCAATGAATCTGGATTGTGCCGTCACTCCTACGTCTTAGCAATTGGAGGTGGAGCCGTCCTAGACATGGCAGGATACGCAGCAACAACGGCTCATCGAGGAATCCGACTGCTACGAGTACCGACAACAGTATTAGGTCAAAACGATTCGGGTGTCGGGGTAAAAAATGGAATCAATGCCTTCGGCAAGAAAAACTTTTTGGGTACATTCATGCCACCTTATGCTGTCTTGAATGACTTTGATTTTCTCACTAGCCTTGATGATCGAGATTGGCGATCGGGTATTGCAGAAGCAGTGAAAGTAGCGCTGATTAAAGATGCAGACTTCTTCGACTTCATTATGACTAATGCCGATAAATTGGCTAATCGGGACATGAACATAATGGAAAGGCTGATCTATCGTTGTTCACAGTTGCACTTAGAGCATATTGCTGGTGGCGGCGATCCCTTTGAAATGGGTTCATCGCGTCCTTTAGATTTTGGACACTGGGCGGCTCACAAACTAGAGCATTTAACTAATTACAGCTTACGTCACGGTGAAGCTGTAGCGATCGGCATTGCTTTAGATACGACCTATTCATATTTAACAGGTCAATTATTGCAATCTGAGTGGCAAAGGGTTTTAAATACGCTCAAAAAACTAGGCTTTACTTTGTACGTATCAGCACTGACAGAGCAGCTAGATCAACAAGACCATCCGCATTGTATATTTAGGGGGCTTACCGAGTTCCGTGAACACTTGGGAGGAAAATTGACAATCACTCTTCTACAAGGAATCGGAGAGGGAATAGAAGTTAACCAGGTGGATTTGTCTTTGTATAAAGATGCTATTTTGATGCTGCAAGATTGGGAAATATTGCATTAATTATCCCTTGGATGCAATCAGGAGAATACCTGGCAATCATCGAAGCTAGTCGCCCCGTACCTACATGAAAAAATTAGTCCGGTGCTTGTAAAGTTAAAGCCGATAAATGTTACGGATATTATGGCGATCGCGTCATTTACAAGCATCAAACTTTTTACACAATGCCTTTTAACAAGAATAAGGAAGCTTAATAACTAGTTATTGAAAGAATTTTTGACTAGTAAAAAATCTTTAGCATTTTCTATATTTGGATCTATTTCATTATAAAGATTATGATCTTCAAAATAACTATATCCATTTATGGCTCTATATTCATCAATACCCAGTAATAGCGCTAGTTCATAAGCAGCTTCTTGTCCAAGAAACTCAATATCTCTATTTTTATTAGATATTAAGATATGAGAGATTGATTGTAAGGTAGTACTTGGTAGACAGTATTTTAATAATTTATCTGGATCACCTTTAAATCTTTCTATTACAGCATCATTTACATAATCAAAACCAAATTCAGATGCTTCAGGATCGTCATAAAACTCATCTACTAATTTTCCTGTATCGTATACTAAATATATAAAATGTAAGCCAGAAAAGACTATAAAAGCGAATGCTACAGTTAAAAGACTTGCAGATAAATTTTGAGAAAAGTTACTAATCTCAGTATATTTAAATTCATAATCAGACATCTGATCGTAAACCGTAATCCAACCATTTTTTGGAGGAGATACGTAAGCTTTTGTTCTAGTTAGATTTTTAACAATATTTATGACATTCTCCATTGAACTAGAACGGATTTGATAGTTGACAAACTTCTCACCCATATTTTTATCCTTGCTTTTTATAAAGTAAATATAGGACTCATATTTGATTTCTGAAAAAACTCAGTACAACTAAGAAGCCTTCTCTTCTTTCCTGTTGCCTATTGCCTATTGCCTGCTTACGCAAATTCGTTCAGCAATCAAAGCGGATTCCTATATGACAAATTTTTTGGAGGATAGGGTTTGTAGTAAGCACTTTATGGCTTAGAAAAGAAGGACTAAAGTCCTAACTACGAACTTGCTTAATTTGCTAGGCGATCGCTACTTCGTGATTCGGAATTGCAAAATACTTTTTAGTTCCTCTTCTTCTTCCTTGAGAACGTAGTAAAGTTCCCAGTTTTGTTGGAAATTTAACCAAAACTCTGAGCTATTTCCAAAAAATTTTGATAACCTGATTGCCGTACTAGGTGTAATACCTCGCTTTTGATTTACAAGCTCATTTATTCGCTGATAAGGAACGTGAAGTGCATCTGCAAGTTCTCTTTGAGTTATTCCCATTGGCTCTAGAAAATCTTTAAGTAATATTTCACCTGGATGTGATGGGGGTCTATACTTTGGAACTCTCATTTGTTGTTATCTCCTAATGGTAATCGACTATTTCAACTTCTGATGCACCCTGGAGTGTCCATATAAAGCAAATTCGATATTGGTCATTAATCCGAATACTATGCTGACCTTTACGCTCACCTTTTAGTACTTCTAACCTGTTACCCGGTGGAACTTTAATGTCATCTAGAGATAACGCTGCATTAAGTTGATCTAATTTTCTACGTGCGACTTCCCAACAGTATATAGGACATTGCTTTCGAGCTTCCTTTGAGTCATTACCATCAAAAATATCTTCGGTTCCTTGATCCTTAAATGATACTATCATAATTAGCATGATGACACGGTTATCATGCTATCAAAAAACGGAGTAGCATTATAGTCCTCTGGTAGATCCCCATCTCCCTTATCTCCCCAACCCACCTTGGTGTTCACAATGAAAACCTCGATTCTCCCAAGCTGGCATATCTACTTGGGTAAGTCTTGTCACATTTGAGCATTGCGGTTGAATAATTTGACTTAAAATCGCCCAAAATAAGCTGCGTGTTACATCTAATCCAGTTTTGGCCCAAGATTCATTATTGCCAGGGACACCCACCTCTTGAACAATTTCTGGCTCTACCCAAATACCATGAGCGCCTAAGAGAATCTGTGCTATCCATTTAGCTCTGGGTAAGTGACTTTGCGAGGTAATCAACATGACTTTATGCACTCCCCAACGCCGCAGAATTGGAATACCATAATAAAAATTTTCAAAAGTAGAATTCGCGCACTTTTCTAACCAAACGTTTTGTAAACTTGCTAATTCCGCCTGAAAAATTAACAATATACAAGGATCTGGGGAACCATGAGAAATTAAAATTGGGATTTGCGGGTATTGTTTTGCTTGTTGGGCAACATAAGCTTCTCGGCGAATACTGCCACCAAGCACAAAGTAGGCATCTACTGGCTGCGAAGAAGCAAAAACTAAGGTTATAGTAGTAAAAATCAGCCAAGCACCCAGGACAACATACAATACACCAGTTAGTTTTTGTAACAATTGCCACAAATTAACCGATTTTTTTTTAATAGAAATTAATGATTTGATGGTAAATTTGCGTTTCATGACTTAAGTAAGAAAAGCTGATTTAATGACTGTCTAACAGTGCTGCAATTCAGTGAACAAAGTGCTATCTTATAAAAGTAATCTAGAATGCAAACATGACGCTAACCAAAGTGTCACATAGTAAGTTTTGCCTTCCGGAGAAGGCAAACAAACTGAGAAATGATTGTTAATAACTAATGCAGTATTTCGGCATCATTCAACGATAAAAATGATGAAGGAACATAGTTGATTTTGGGGTATAAAAACTTAAAATTTTCTGGAAAGCCTGATTGCTAAACTGTCAACAACACAATTATTCCAGCTAATTATACATGAACCAATCTGCGAAAAGTTACTCACCGCTCCAAGTAGCCTTGATTGGTGGAGCGATCGCCACTACTGCTACGATGTCAGTGTTCGGCCCCGCTTGGACTCGTGCTGTCCGTGCCTCTCTAACCCTACAAGACAGCCCAAAAGCGATAGTTGACCAAGTTTGGCAACTGGTAAATCATGAATATGTTGATGGTAAATTTAATCAACAAAATTGGCAAGCAACCAGACAAAGCCTGTTGAGCAAAGAATACTCTTCTCGTGAAGAAGCTTATGCTGCCATCCGTGTAGCTTTGCAAACCTTGGGAGATCCTTACACTCGGTTCATGGACCCCCAACAGTTTGAAGCCCTCACTAGCCAAACATCTGGGGAAGTCTCTGGGATTGGCATTCGGATGGAATTGAACGAAAAAACTCAGCGGCTAACTGTTGTCGAAGCTATAGAAAATTCTCCCGCGCTGAAATCTGGGATCAAAGCGGGCGATGAAATTTTAGCCATTGATGGCAAACCCACTCTTAAAATGAAAGTGGATGACGCTTCCAAGCTGATTCGCGGCAAAGCCGGTACTCCCATCAATCTCCGGTTGGGACGAAAAGGGCAAAATGCCTTTAATTTAAAACTGACCAGAGCAAATATTGAAGTGCCAACGGTACGTTATACCCTCAAACAAGAAGGGAATCGTCGCGTTGGCTATATCCGTTTGCGGGAATTTAGCGCCCACGCCGCAGAACAAATGCAACGAGCCATCCGCGATTTGAACGGTAAGAAAGCTGATTCTTATGTCTTGGATTTGCGGGGAAATCCTGGCGGTTTGTTGCAGGCGAGCATTGAAATTGCTCGGATGTGGTACGATGACGGCGGAATTGTCAAGACAGTAGACCGTGTGGGAGGTAGTGAGGAAACTAAAGCCAATCGCACTGCTCTCACAAATCGTCCTTTGGCGGTCTTGGTAGATGGTAATTCAGCGAGTGCTAGTGAAATTCTCACAGGGGCACTCAAGGATAATAAACGCGCGGTAGTCGTTGGTGGTCAAACCTTTGGCAAGGCCTTAGTGCAGTCAGTTCATGAACTCGCAGATGGTTCAGGCTTGGCTGTCACCATTGCCCATTACTACACCCCTGCGGGAACGGATATTAACCATAAAGGGATTACACCAGATATCAAGCTAGACTTGACAGAGGCTCAAGAGCGGCAGTTGGCTTCTAATCCAGATTTAATTGGAACTAAGAGTGATCCACAATATGCCCGTGCGATCGCAATTTTATCAAATAACAACTTCGCCCAGCCGCCGGCAAATCAACCCACTCGACCCATGAGCCGCGCTGGTGACTTGAAATTTTAGTATTCCCAAATCAAGATTTTTGGAGTTAGAAAAGCAAAATTCAGGAGTCAGAAATCAGAACTCAGACTGAATTTGAGTCCAAGCGATAGGTGAATAAATACGTTTAAACACACAGCTAAATCTCAGATTTAATGGTCGAGACGAAAGTGGTAAGTTCCAATCCCTCACTAATTAATTCTGACTCCTTCTCATTGTTCCAGGATTTTTTGTTTGGGAATACTAGGTAGTAATCCCATCTCCAAAATCTCAGATTTATGAATCATCAGCCAGTTGATGCAACCACCGCCACCAGCTTTTTACCAATGGTGTCGGTGGTTGTTCCTATTTATAACGGTGAGGCGGATTTACCAGAGTTAATCAATTGTCTGTTGTCTCAAACCTACCCAAAAGATCGGGTAGAGTACTTGTTGGTGGACAATAATAGTAGCGATCGCACTCTCACCAACCTCAAAACATCTGCCGAAAATTGCCCAATTACAATTCGCCCCTTGAGCGAAAACCAAATTCAAAGCTCCTACGCTGCTCGTAATACTGGGATTCGCGCCGCTACGGGTGAAATTATAGTTTTTACCGATGCAGATTGTCGTCCCCAACCGCAATGGTTGAATGCATTAATTCAGCCTTTTGTCAACAAAGAAGTGGTGATTGTCGCTGGTGAAATCTTGGCACTACCAGGCACAACTCTGCTAGAACAACACGCAGAGCGTCAAGAAACTTTGTCGCAAAAGCATACCCTTAAGCATTCCTTTCGTCCCTATGGTCAAACGGCTAACTTGGCGATTCGACGCATTGCCTTAGAAAAAGCGGGATTATTTCGTCCCTATCTTACCACTGGTGGCGATGCCGATATTTGCTGGCGGATTTTGGGGGAAAATATTGGGCGTTTGGAATTTGCTCCAAATGCGATCGTTCAGCACCGCCACCGCGCTACACTTCAAGAACTGCAAAGTCAATGGCGGCGCTATGGACGCTCAAATCGCTATCTGCACGAACTGCATGGTGTAGATTTAATGCGAGATATGACACCCAAAGAATACGGCTATCGTTTGGCACGTTGGTTACTCAAAGAAATACCAAGAGATATTAAAAAGGCGTTGGCGCAGCCCGCCGCAGGCATTGCGGGTCAAGCCACCCTAGTGGATTTATTAAATACTCCCATTGGTTTGTTCACAGCTAGGGCGCGTACTGCTGGGCAAAGAGACGCCAAGCTGCCAGATAATGCCAAGATAATTGATCGACTATGAATCAATACGCTTGGGTTGCACTTTACTGAACCCAAGCGTATTGGAACAGACACTAATTATAGCCGTAGCCACATAGGTTAAGACATTTTGAAAACCCCAAGGCTAGGAATAGTAATACTTTTACCTCCTGCCTCCTGCCTCCTGCCTTCTGCCTCCTGCTATATCATCCTAGATTTGTGAAATCCCACAGACTAAGGGTATTGGCTTCTACTCCAATGAGTGTGGCTAGAACTTCACCATCCTGTTTACTGATTAGAGTATCGCTGGTATTAGTACCAATGCCTTGAGTAATGGTGATCTGTTCAAAGGTCAGACCATTCAATAATCCCAGATAATCGCTACCCACTGTAAAGTTGAAAATGGTGTCAATTCCACTCTCGCTAGCCAGCACGAACATATCACGACCGCTGCCGCCGTACAATGTATCTTCACCCGTTCCACCATTCAGGATGTTGTCGCCGCCTGTAAGATAGTCGTTGCCACCTCTGTTGTAGATCGGCTCCAAGAGATAATTATCTCCGTCCGGCTGCGGGATATCGGCATAGAGCAGATCGTTGCCAGCACCACCCTCTAGTGAGTTGTTACCAGCACCACCGTAGAGTCGGTCATCACCGTCATTACCAAAGAGATAATCATCTCCATCCTCCCCTTGTAGGATATCGGCATCGTCGCCACCCTGAAGATTGTCATTACCACTGCCTCCAGCAAGAGTGTCGTTACCTTCTTGACCAAAGAGTTGGTCGTCACCATCGCCGCCGATGAGTTGGTCATCGCCCAATCCACCTTCTAGATAATCATTATCAGCACCACCATCAAGAATGTCGTTGCCGCCACCACCGTAGAGTTGGTCATTGCCTAATCCAGTTAAGAGTTGGTCATTACCTAACCCACCATCTAGGTAGTCATCGCCAGTACCTCCATCAAGAATGTCGTTCCCTTCTTGACCAGAGAGCAGATCGTTGCCATCGCCTCCTAAGAGATTGTCATCTCCGATTCCACCATATAAGTTGTCATTATCAGCACCGCCGTTGAGGGTGTCGCTACCATCTTGACCGTAGAGGAAATCATTACCGTTACCCCCAGTCAGTTGGTCATTGCCATTTCCACCTTCAAGGTAATCATTGCCAACACTGCCATCAAGGGTGTCATCGCCATCCCGACCATATAGTTGGTCATTGCCGTCGCCACCATCTAATTGATCAGCGCCAGAACCGCCATCTAAGTAGTCATTGCCAGTTTGCCCTAGGAGCTTATCAGCATCATCGCCCCCATAGAGGAAGTCTTCGCCGATGCCGCCATCGAGGTAGTCACGCCCTTGCTGCCCGAAGAGTTGGTCATCACCCGTACCCCCTTCAAGGCGGTCATCATCATTGCCGCCATCAAGATAGTCCTGACCTGCTTGACCGTAAAGGCGATCGCTACCATCTCTGCCATAGAGATAGTCATCTTCTAAGCCACCATCCAGGAAGTCAGCGCCAGCACCACCATCCAGGATATCGTAGCCTTGCTGACCGTAGAGGCGATCGTTGCCTTCATTACCATTGAGTTCGTCATTGTCTAACCCACCATCAAGGTAGTCATCGCCAGTGTTGCCGTTAAGTAAATCATCACCTTGTTGACCGTAAAGGCGATCGCTACCTTCGTTGCCATTGAGTAGGTCATCGTCCGCCCCACCATCGAGGTAGTCATCACCTGCTTGCCCTAAAAGGGTATCTATACCAGTACCTCCGTAGAGAGCGTCATTTCCCGCTCCACCATCGAGGTTGTCATCACCAGCTTGACCGTAAAGTTGATCGTTACCGTCGTCGCCATCAAGTAGGTCGTTATTGTCACCCCCATCCAGCAGGTCATTACCTAACCAGCCACTTAAGTTGTCTTCACCGACTTGACCGTAGAGGCGATCGTTACCGTTATCGCCAGAAAGTTGATCATCTCCGTCCCCTCCATCCAGCAGGTCATTACCTAACCCGCCATCTAGGGTGTCTTTATCGGATTGACCATAAAGTTGATCGTCCCCGTCTCCTCCAGTGAGGAAGTCTTCGCCGATGCCACCATCGAGGAGGTCATCGCCTGTGCCACCTTCGAGATAGTCATCGCCTTCCTGACCATAAAGTTGGTCATTGCCATTGCCACCATCGAGGTAGTCATTGCCTGTACCACCTTCGAGATAATCATTGCCAGCATCGCCATTTAAGGTGTCGCTGCCATCTTGACCGTAGAGTTGATCGTTGCTGTCTCCTCCATTGAGGTTGTCATTACCAGCTTCACCTTTGAGGAGGTCTTCATCGGCTTGACCATATAGTTTGTCGTTGCCATCTCCACCGTAAAGGCGATCGCTTCCTGTGCCGCCATCGAGCCAGTCGTCGCCAGCTTCACCGTAAATTAGGTCATTGCCACCCAACCCGCTGATGATATTGTTTCCAGCATCACCGGTCAGCAAATCTTCAAATTCTGAACCTTCTAGGTTTTCGATGGCTTGGAGGCGATCGCCTTTAGCATCTCCAGCCCAACCAGTACCCGTTGTGAGACTAACAGATACACGCGTCGCAGAGGTGAAATAGGAAGCCGTATCATTACCTTCGCCACCATTGAGGCGATCGGCATCAGTACCCCCAACTAGGAAATCGTCACCGTTTTCGCCAGAGAGAGTGTCTTTACCACCTTTGCCAAAAATGATGTCGTTGCCATTTCTGGCGTTAACAACGTCATTACCATCTCCAGCGTGGATAATATTGGCTTTGGCATCGCCGATGACTTCATCATTGAAAACAGAACCGATGACATTTTCAACATTAAAGATTTGGTCAGTACCGCCAAAGCCATCTTTAGCGTAGTTTTGCTCTAAGTTAACTATGACTTGGCTAGGATCACGGCGATAGCTGACGGTATCAATGCGATCGCCTCCGTCAAGGGAGTCATTGCCAGCATTGCCAACTAACAGGTCATTCCCGACTAAGCCGGAGATGCGGTTATTTAGGCTGTTGCCAATTAGAACATCATCAAATCCAGAGCCGATGATATTTTCTAGATTTCGTAGGGTATCTATAGTGCCAAAGCCATCTTTAGCTGTGCCTGCTGCGATCGTAAAGCTTGGTTCTGTGTCGGTAGGTATGAGGCTGGTAGTAACTATGGTTGTGTGGAAAGTTCCGCCGGAATTTCCGTAGTTCTGTGCTTCATCAATATTTACAACTACACTACTGGGGGAGTTGTCGTAGCTGACGGTATCGACTTCAGTGCCACCGTCAAGGTAGTCATTGCCTGCTTCTCCCAGCAGTAGGTCATTGCCAGCATCACCAGACAGATAATCATAGTCAGCACCGCCATATAGAGTGTCAGCTTCAGTACCACCGTATATAGTATCAACACCAGCACCGCCTTTGAGAATATCGTTCCCGTCTTCACCTAAGAGTTGGTCATTGCCCTCACCGCCACTGAGAGTGTCATTGCCAATACCCCCGTAGAGTTGGTCAATGCCAACACCACCTGCTAATTCATCATTGCCAGTACCGCCTTTGAGGATGTCATTCCCGTCTTCACCGAAGAGTTGGTCATTCCCTGTGCCGCCTTCGAGAGTATCAGTACCTGCACCACCGTAAAGTTGGTCGATGCCATCACCACCCGTTAGTTCGTCATCGCCAGCATCACCATAGAGGAAGTCATTGCCTTTTTCACCGGAGAGTATGTCATTCCCCGCACCGCCACTGAGAGTGTCATTGTCTATACCCCCATAAAGTTTGTCGCTGCCAGCACCACCTTCTAGTTTGTCATTGCCAGCATCACCTTTGAGAAGGTCATTCCCGTCTTCACCGAAGAGTTTGTCATTCTGCAAGCCGCCGTCAAGGGTGTCATTGCCTGCACCACCATTTAGTAAATCATTGTCAGCGTCTCCAAAAAGTTGATCGGCTCCTTCTCCACCATTCAAGGTATCATTTTGATCGCCACCCCTTAACTCATCGTTTCCATTTCCACCATCTAGAGTATCGTTACCGATATTACCAAAAAGTCGATCTTCTCCAATTCCACCTATTAAAGTGTCATTTCCAGCATATCCATCTAGTTGATCATTTCCTTCATCACCATAGATAAGATCATCATCTTCTAAACCAAGAAGATTGTCATTATCAGATCCACCTCTCAAAGTATCTTTACCTAAACCACCTACTAAAAGGTCATTGCCTCCCATACCTTTTAACTCGTCATTACCATCATCACCGTAAAGCTTGTCGTCATTAGCTCCACCATCTAGATAATCATTACCTTTAGCACCAACGAGCAGATCCTCACCTTTACTGCCCACAAGAGTATCATTACCTTCATCGCCGTATAATCGGTCTTTACCATCTCCACCATCTAGATAATCATTACCATTTCTACCTGTAAGTTGATCGTTATCTTCATCTCCGTAGAGCTTATCGCTCTGATTATTTCCATAAAGAACATCATTTCCTATGCCACCGTGAAGTTCGGCAATAATATCTACTTGAATATTGATAGAATCATTGTTTGTTCCAGCATTAGCAATAATTTTTTTGATGCCAGAACGAGACTCTTCTGCACCAAAAGCTTTGACTTTTCCTGATTCAACTACAAAAAACTCATCAGTCTTATCTTTTTCGATGTTTCGGAACTTAGCATCATTACCCACATTAAGTATGAGATTTTGTCCCTCAACTCTTGATAAATTAGGTGGTTCAGTTTGAGAACTAGAACTATTATTGCCAAAATCGAAAATATTGACTGTAGCTATAGTCTTTTCTTTTCTCTCATATACCTCGTCAATATCTCCACTAAATAGTCCTGATACAACTTTAACTGGATTTGGACTAATATACTCTACATACAAACCAGCACCAGCATATATCTTACCTTTAATAGAGCTTGAGACATTTTCCAAATCTTCTAATCTAACTTTTTTAGGATTTTTTCCATTAGAAGAAATATTGAAGTCAATATTGCCTTCAATAAATAATTTACCACCTGCTTCCGCAGCTTTTATTTGACCAAAACCAACAGCAACACCAGCTTGTCCAAAAATGTTAGTGGTAGCTGTGAAGAGAGCTTTACTACCGTCTATATAAAGACCTTTAAGGGGATCACTTGTTTTAATTCCCTCAGTATCAAATCCAAATGTAAGTCCTGGACTACTAAAACTGGCTTTAGCTCCAAACTTTATATTGGCACTGATCGGAGGAGTTGGTATTATAGGTATAGAAGGAAGAGGCACATCATAAGAAATACCAGCCGTAAGCTTGGGCAGTGTAAGTCGCAGAATATCTACATTATTATCCTTACCTAGAAGTAAGTTAAATACTTCATTGGAATTGTCAAAAAGCGGGAAAGCAAAACCAGTATTCTTTGCATTGCTAATAAAATCTTTTAGGCCATTATTGCTAAGATAATCAAGTGTAGTCTCAGAATTAGGGCTTAAATTTAGTGTATTTCCACTACCATTAATACCAAAACTACCTATTGGAATTAAACCAATTTTGGAAGCAATTTTTTCTGCATTCTCAATTTTATTGAAAAGATTGCTAAAGTCACTAACCTTCGTTAGCAGACCAAAGTCCTTACTATTACCAAAATTATTAATCAAAGCCTTTAAAGTTATAGGTACTCCAGCAGGCTCAAGAATTTTAAGAGGTTCTATTTCCTTATTTAAAGCTTCATTAATTATCTTGAAAGGCTTAAGTACACTATCAATTTTACTCAAAATAGGCTTAGTAAAATCCTGTACAAAAGAATTTGCATCTAGTGCGACTTTAAAATTAAGACTAGGATCAGTATTATTGGTATTCTCAAGGGAAAAATCTGAAGTAGTAACTGTAAATTGTGGTAAACCTTTACCAAAATTTGTTTTTAGAGAGAACTCATCCAAATTTAGTTGTCCGTTTACAATCCAAGTCTTTTCGCCTAGTTGATCATCAAAGAAGGTGTCTAACTTCTGATAAATTTCTTCTTGTGGGGCAGCATCTACTATTGTTTTTGATTCATTGATAGTTTTTTGTAGTTTTTTAAAGTCAGTATTGAAAATACTAGGAGTTTTAAACTGCTCTAAAATCTTGCTGAGTTGCGCTAAATTAGCTTGAACTTGTTCGACTGTTACCATGTCAATGCAATCCTGTTGAAACTAAAGTTTTTTGAAGAAAACAGAAATATACTTGTCAGATATAGAGAAAGACTTTCTTGCTCGACGATCGCACCCCTCTCAAACCCCGATAACTTAAGTGCGTAGGCGCAGCCCGCCGTAGGCATCGCATCGCATCCCGATTTCAAACTATTAGTCAGAAAAAACAGCGAACGAATAAGCATCGCCGCTCACAACTGCTATGGCTCAACTAGATGAAAAATTTATCGCACTCGAAAATTTTCAGGATTTGGATAAACACTTTACCTGTGTTTAATCATTGGGCAGATTCCTGTACTACAACTGAATCACATCAATACTCTACAACCTTGTATAAAATTTGATGGTGAGAAAAAGTCGGGAAAATGTCGGACTTTTTGGTAAATTTACGTAAAGTCTTTGAAAAAAATCAACTTTATGGTGCAAATATCGTATCTAAGTTGGTATTACTATGTAAATAAACTGATAGTTGAAAAAGCGATACCTTCTGGTGCATCCGCTATGTGTAGCTTGCTTCTCCATCGAAATATGGTGTACCAACACACTGAAGAACTAGCCAAACGTGAAAAGTCAGGTAGAAATGTCAAGTCTTTTTGATAGATTGGCGTAAACTTTATGAAAACCATCAGGTTTATAGTGGGAAAATCGTAGTTAACTTAGTATTGCTACGGAAATAAATGACCATTGAAGAAGCGATCGCACTAGTTGAGCAATTATTGGAGCGAGGATGCTTAACGAAAGTACAAAAGATGGTATTTCGCTACGCCTGGGAAGGGAAAACTTACCTAGAAATGGCGCGAGAAGTCAGATATGATCATGGACACATCAAAGACGTTGGTTCGCAACTATGGCGATCGCTCTCTCAAGCTTTAGATGAAAAAGTTACCAAGAATAATCTGCACGCAGTTTTGAAACGAGCTGCACAACAGCAGAGTGATGCAGATATCTCCCCAAGATTAAGCCTCCAACCGCTCAGAAATCGCATCAATTGGGGAGAAGCGATAGACGTTTCCCGCTTCTATGGACGTACCACTGAATTAGAAACCTTAAGCCAATGGATTGTCGGCGATGCCTGCGGCGGGCGAAGCCATCGCGCTCGTCTGATAACTTTACTAGGGATGGGTGGTATTGGTAAAACTACCCTTGCGGTTAAGGTTGCAGAAAATAACCAAGATGCCTTTGAATATGTTTTTTGGCGTTCTCTACGCAATGCACCGCCGATACAAAATATCTTGTTAGACCTAATTAAATTTTTATCTAATCAGCAGGAAGTAAATTTACCCGACACCGACGAAGCACAACTAGCGTTGCTAATAAAATATTTATCTTCATCACGGTGTTTGCTGATATTAGATAACGTTGAAACAATTCTCGTTAGTGGTGTAAATGCCGGCAATTATCGAGAAGGATATGAAAGTTACGGACAGCTATTTCGGTATATCGCCCAAGTATCTCATCAAAGCTGCTTATTATTAACTAGCCGCGAAAAGCTGAAAGGTTTGACATTGCAAGAAGGGGAAAATTTACCCATTCGTTCTCTACAAGTTACAGGGTTAACTCAATTAGAGATCCATGAAATTTTTACAGATAAAGGTTTCTCTGCTTCGCCAGAACATGAGCAGTTATTAACAGCAATTTATAGCGGCAATCCCTTAGCTTTAAAGATAGTTGCAAATACAACCCAAGAATTATTTGCTGGAAATGTCTTGCAATTCTTAGACTGTAACACCTCTGTTTTTGGTGACATTTGGGAACTTTTAGACCAACAATGTCAACGTTTATCTCCTTTAGAAAGGCAGGTTATGTGCTGGTTAGCAATTAATCGAGAAGCAGTTTCTTTAGCTGAATTACAAAACGATATTATACCACAAATATCGACACGAGAACTTATTGAATCACTAGAGTCTTTAAAAGGAAGGTCACTAATTGAAACAAGTCATCCTATTGCTAATCATAGTGTAACTTTTACTCAACAACCTATTGTTATGGAATACACAACAGAAAAATTAGTCGCGGCTGTATTTCATGAAATTACCACAAGTAGTATTTCGATTTTTAATTCTTATGCCCTGATTAAAGCAACTGCTAAAGACTATATCCGAGACTCACAGATATGTTTGTTATTAAAACCATTAGCTAATAAACTATTTGCACATTTTGAAAATAAAACTAGGCTAGAAAAATATCTTTATCAATTTATTAGTAAATTACAAAATCATCCTCCAATTCAAACTGGGTATGCTGGAGGAAATCTTTTAAATATACTCTGCCATATCTCAGCAAATTTACAAAATGCCGATTTTTCAAACCTCACCCTTTGGCAAGCATATCTGAAAGATATTAATTTAAATTGCATTAACTTCCAAAATTCTGATTTATCAAAGTCGGTTTTTAGCGAAACTTTTGACAGTATTTTGGCAGTAGCATTTAGTCCCGATGGAAGAATTTTAGCGGCTGGTGGTGTTGCGGGTGAGGTGCAATTATGGCAAGTAGCTGACGGAAAACCACTTTCGAGATGGAAAGCACATTCCTCTTGGATTATTTCACTGGCTTTTAGTCCCAATGGTCAAATACTAGCTACTGGTAGCGATGATCAAAGTGTAAAGCTATGGAGTGCTAACACAGGAATTTGCTTAGAAACCTTTCAAGGACATACAAGTTGGGTATTTGATGTAGCTTTTGCTCCGCAACGCTGCGCGAACAGTTCAGAAAGCCAAACACTTGCCAGCATTGGTGATGAACACACTATTAAATTATGGGATGTCGCGAAAGGTAAACTATTAAGAACTTTTACAGGACACAGCACCCAACCTCACTCCATCGCCTTTAGTCCTGATGGACAAATGCTAGTTAGTAGTGCGAATGACAGCACTATCAGGTTATGGAGTGTACCTACAGGTGAGTTACTCAAAACTTTCCCAGGACAAAGCAATTTTGTACAGGCTGTTGCTTTTAGTCCTGATGGAACAACTATTGCCAGTGTAGGCAATGACTATATTATCCAGTTATGGGATGCGAGAACGGGCGAACTACTCAATACTTTCATACAGGGACATGTTTCTTTTGTACAATCAATCGCCTTTAGCCCTGATGGGAAAACCCTGGCCAGTGCTAGTCATGACAAAACCATCAAGTTGTGGGATGTGGCTGCGGGTATCTGCAAGAAAATTTTGCAAGGACACACTAGCCAAGTTTGGTCAATTGCTTTTAATCCTGATGGGAAAATAATTGCTAGCAGCAGTCAAGACCACACTGTTAAGCTATGGAATACTGCGACTGGGCAATGTGTAAGAACTTTCAAAGGATACACTAATGCATTTCGATTAATTGCCTTTAGTCCCGACGGGAAAACTTTGCTAAGTGGTAGCGGTGACTGTCAAGTGCGATTGTGGGATATTCAGGCAGGTGCGTGTATGAGGACTTTGGCAGGACATACAAGTTTAGTTGTATCGGTTGCCTTTAGTCCCAATGGTAAAACCTTAGCAAGCGGCAGTACCATAGTTAAGTTATGGAACTCAAGCACAGGTGAATGTCTCTTGACTTTGCACGGACATAGTAATTGGGTTTGGTCGGTAAATTTTAGTCCTGACGGCAAAACTTTATTGACTGGTAGCGCTGACCGAACTTTAAAATTGTGGGATGTGCAAACGGGTGAGTGTTTAAAAACATTACAAGGTCATACTAATTGGGTTTGGTGTGCTGTTTTTAGTCCTGATGGTCAAACTTTGGCAAGCGCCAGCGGAGACTGTAGCGCGAAAGTCTGGGATGTCAAGACAGGTGTATGCTTAATAATTCTCAAAGGACATCGCAATGGTGTATCGTCGATCGCTGTTAGTCCTGATGGTAAAATTGCAGCTACCGCCAGCGATGACCACACTACAAAATTGTGGGATTTAACGATAGACAATAGCGATCGCTTACCATCTGGTGTATGTATCAAAACCTTAGAAGGGCATACCAGTGGTGTTTATTTTGTAGCATTCAGCCCCGATGGTTCACAACTTGCTACAGCCAGTGATGACCATACAGTGAGGATATGGGACGTAAATACTGGAGAATGTCTCAAAATTTTAACAGGACATAGAAATCGGGTGTGGTCAGTGAAATTTAGCCCCGATGGTGAAATGCTTGCAAGTGCGAGTCACGACGAAACGATTAAACTATGGAATGTCAAAACTGGCGCTTGCGACAAAACGCTTCAAGCTCCACGACCTTATGAAGGAATGAATATTGCCGGAGTCAGAGGTTTAACTGAGGCACAGAAAGCTTCGTTAAGAATGCTAGGTGCAATTGAAGTTGAGTCCGAGATTAAGTTATTAGAGAATTCCTTGTAAATTCAAAGTAAAACCTGGTAACACATCTTCTCCCGATAACTGATTTGGCGACAGTAGCACTTCCTTCTCTTTTCCCTGGCGATAAATTTCCACCTGCTTACCTTTGGGGTCAATTAGCCAGCCTAACCGCGCACCATTCTTCATATACTCCTGCATTTTGTCTTGGAGGGACTTGAGGGTGTCGGAATCAGACCGCAGTTCTACTACGAAGTCTGGACAAATGGGAGGAAAAGTCTTTCTTTCTTCAGAAGCCAGTGCTTCCCATCGCGCTAAAGGAATCCAAGCTGCATCAGGTGAACGTAAAGCTCCATTGGGAAGTTGAAACATCGTTGAAGAGTCAAAAGCTTCTCCAGTCCCGTCTTCATCTGTCCAAGTTCCCAAGCGTTGAGTTAATCTGCGATTTCGACTACCAGTTTCTCCACCAGTCGGCGCCATAACTACTAATTCTCCTGATGCGGTGCGCTCTAGTTTAGCATCAGGGTTGACTTGACATAGCTGGTAAAACTGCTCAGAAGTGAGATTGATTAATGGTTCTAGGTTCAGGGTAATAGCAGTCACGTCGCTTCGCTCCGAATTCAAAATTCAAAATTCAAAATTCAAAATTAATGATTCCCATAAATAAATTTAGTTGCTCTGTATGCTTTTCGTTTTTGGTCATCTTGCAGTTTCTTCTGTCTTGATTATGACTATTATGGTTAACCTGTTACCAGATTGGAAGCCAACCTTCCCTAAGTGCGGCTGCAAAGTATCTGTGAGCATGGGTTTCACTTTTAAAACCATACTTTGCACAATGGTTGTCAACTTTCGCTAAATTGGAAAAAGGAAAACTCAAGGAAATCTTAAATGTCAGCACAATTGTTACTGGTGGATGATGAACCAGGGATACGGGAAGCCGTGAAGGATTATTTGCAAGAGAGCGGTTTCAGCGTTCAAGTCGCCAGTAACGCCCTTGAAGGTTGGGAATGGATGCAGATGAATACACCTGACTTAGTGATTTCCGATGTGATGATGCCCCAGGTGGATGGCTATCAGTTCTTGAAGCAACTGCGAGAAGACCCCCGCTTCCAAGCACTCCCAGTAGTATTTTTAACTGCTAAAGGTATGACAGGCGATCGCATTCAAGGATATCACGCTGGTGTTGATGCCTATCTTCCCAAACCCTTTGATCCAGATGAGTTAGTTGCCATAGTCGAAAATTTGCTAGCCCGCCGCGCTGCTAAAACTGCAAGTACAGGAGATGACTCTGAAACCCCCGATCTTGCTGAACTAGCCAATCAGATTGCCCAAATTAAGGCATTATTAACCCAAAGAAATGCCATTTCCCAATCGCCAGCCCCTTTCAAAATTGATTTGACTCCCAGAGAACAAAGTGTTTTGAACTTGGTCGCCGAAGGGTTGATGAACAAAGAAATCGCCCGTCGCTTAGAAACCAGCGTCCGCAATGTGGAAAAATACGTCAGCCGTTTGTTTAGTAAAACCGGCACCAATAGCCGTACAGAGTTAGTTCGTTTTGCTCTAGAACACGGCTTGGCTAAATAGGTATTGGGGATTGGTCAATTCAATTTTGGATTTTGGATTTTAGATTTTGGATTATTCAATCTAAAATCCAAAATCTAAAATCTAAAATTATTGCTACCTCATCTCACCCACTCCTGGGTAATTGGTAATAGGTAACTGGCTGCTAAACCATAACCTATTACCAGTAAGATATAAAACATAAGTATTTCAGCAAACTAGGCACTTAGCTCAAGCAAAAAGCTAAAAGAAAGGTTATTTATTTTTACTTTGGTCTTTTAGGTTTTCATGTGATTCGCGCCTGTTGTCCAATTCCCCATCTGTAAAGACACAGGGTTTTATTCTTCCTGCAATGTTTTTATAAAAACTCGGTAAAATGCACCCGGCTGAATTTGCTCTCAGATTCTACCAGTACCCTTTGCTACAAAGTTTTTAATAGCGGAAACTGTTCCTGGGACTTTGTGCTGCTAAATAAGACCTTCAAAAAGTAGAAACCACAATATTTAATGAATCCTACTTGCTGTTTAGTTTTTATGGCAACGGGGGTATGGGATCAACATTTGATTTGATACCCAATTCACGTTTTTTCATTACTTAAATTACACCTTTAAGTTTGGGGATTTTCAGCAGCATTACGCAAGCGCATAAGCTGGCGTCGCATTTGAGGAGAGGCTTTAAACTCAGACACTTCCTGGGCTTTAACGGACGCTTGCAGCGTCTCCAGAAAGTCATCAGAACCTTCGGTTAAAGCATCAAGTAGCACCTGTAATAGTTGCTCACGATCGCTCAATAAACTCTTTTCCTCAATCAACCTGAATTTGAGATGGATTTCGCACTCATAAACACCTACTTCGAGATTATTTATCTGGCGTGGTAATGCTTTGGAGTTCATAGCTATTGAGATTCCTTTACTTGGTTGTCATGAGGGTAAGGAGGTAGATGTCCAGCAAAATTCTTTATATCTCTTTTGAATCCAAAGTGCTTGAATTAAGAATTTTTCTTCATCAATCATCTTTGTATTCCATTTCACTCTCCTGTGTTGTATTTTCAAGCTAAATTTTCAGTGTCTAGATTTTGACGTTTCTGTGCCAGATGTAGCTTATGGTAAGCCATAACTATTATTCAGTTTTTAAGATTCTACACAATAAAGTTTCTGTAAGAAGTTGTTGAACCTTTTTAAAGGTTTTTACATCAACTTTATGTTAACGTCAACAACAGTTTGACTTGTTACTCTAATTTTGGTGTTTATACGTAAGTAAAACCGCTGAAGTTTTGGGAGTTTATTAAAGCCAGCAGTCGATGTAGCCCTATTCAGTGAAATTACTTGATGTACGTTTTTTGCGATAGAAAATTCAGGATAAATTGATGAGCATAATTATTGATTTCAAAACTTTTGTTCTCCATAAAAAAATGTACACAAGTCAAATTATTACTGCCAAGTGCTTTCCCCTACTGTCTTTTGGGCTTGATTAGTAAAAAAAAATTTAGCAGTAGGTAAGATTAGTACACCAAATAAAAATACTCAGCCAGGGAATTTTTACATAAAAAAATTTGACTACTGTCAGTACTAGCAGTTAACTTTGTCTTCAAGTCATAACAGAAGTAGCACGCTAATCAGTACAGGTGATATTTTTACTTATGCCTATTCAATATACTCTTTTGAAATTGTGTTCAAAGCTTGTAAATTGAGAGCATTCAAGCGCTGAATATAGCGTCTACAATAATTTCAGTGTAATTCACCCAAATCTTACACCCTTTTATGGATAACCCGATGCTGCTCAAGTCCACAACCCGGCATGTCCGCATTTTTGCAGGCGAGATTGACCGGGATGGCGAACTAGTTCCTAGTCAACAAGTCTTAACGTTAGATATTGACCCAGATAACGAATTTAACTGGAATGAAGATGCGCTGCAAAAAGTTTATCGAAAATTTGATGAACTAGTAGAAGCATCTAGTGGCGCAGACCTCACAGACTATAACTTGCGCCGTGTAGGGTCAGACTTAGAGCATTATCTGCGATCGCTCCTGCAAATCGGCGAGATCAGCTACAATCTTTCTGCCCGTGTCACCAACTACAGCATGGGAGTCCCCCAAGTTGCCATTGACGACAAACAATAAGCGAATGAGTTGGTAGCGGGCTGGCTGAACCTTTATAACAATTCAGTTCATCTGCAAAAGTCCACCAAAAACCTAACCCCCTAAACCTCTTCCCGACGTGGAAAGGGGGAAAATCCCAAGTCTCTCTCCTACAAGGCTACGGTGTACACACAAGTCCTTCTCACCCCCTCTAACTCCCCCTTGCAAAGGGGGAGAACCGGATATTTCCCCCCTTTGCAAGGGGGGACTAAGGGGGGTAAATCCTGGGTTTGGGCTTCATTACCAAGATGTGTGTACACCGTAGCCTACCAGGGGAGAGATTTAGAGAATTTAGAGAAAGATTTTCTTGATTCGTCAGCTACTTTTGCCCAAATTATATTTGCTATTCTTAATTCTTAATTAAAGTTAATTGTTGCTATCCTACTTATAAACTAAATAAATACCAACATTATCTGCTTTTTGATGATGGGGTAATTCAGTAAAAGCAAATAGCACAGTTATGCTTGGGTTATGCTTTGGGAACAGGGTTGGAGTTAGTTGCTTTGGCGATGAAGAGTCACAGGGCAATAAAAGCTATGATGAGGCTGTAGGGTTGAGTTGGGAGCGTATTCTTTGGATAAGTAAGTATTAGCACCTGCTGATATCCGCCAGCTAAAATCATCATCTAAAGTCTGGGTATGTCAAGTTTAAGAAAGATGAGCGGTCTAGATTGTCCCTACTAATGTTATTAAAGAAATTGCCAATCGCTGATCGGTGCGAAAACTATGGAAAATGACGCGGCAACGCTCTACTGTCCAAACGAAAATTGTCAGGCTGCCAACCCCCTGACTCATAAGTTTTGCCAGCGATGTTCCACGCCCCTACCCAAAAATTACCTCTGGGCTGTGGTAGATGGCCCAAGTGTGGGTAGCCCTGGAGAAATATTAGCCGATCGCTATTTAGTCGTTGATAAATTTCTTCTTTTAGATACAAAGCCTGGTTTATTATCGCTAACGCCTGAGTTAGATAATTTACAGCCCCTAAGAGCTTACCTGAGACTCATCCCCTACCGTTTACACGTACCACAGGTATACGGTGTGCTTTTTCTAGCTGACGGGCCGTCCCATCGAGAAATATTACTCCTAGACAAACCGCCACTATTAGTAGATGACACTCTCCAACAAGTGCATTTGGGCAGCGAGTTAACCACCGCTTGGCGTGATGCTACATCAATGCGCCAACTAAATTGGTTATGGCAAATAGCTCATCTGTGGCAACCTCTTGCGAGTGAAGGTGTCACCTCTAGCTTACTAGACTCATCTGTATTACGGGTAGAAGGATCATTAGTACGTTTGTTGGATTTGCGTTTCGATACCGAAGTATCACCAGAATTGCCCCAATTAGGTGAATTTTGGCAGCAGTTAGTCAAGAATGCTAAACCAGCAATAACTGAATTTGTTGAACGCATTAGCCTTTCCTTAATTCAGGGAGAGATCAACTCAACCGATCAATTAATCGGAGTTTTAGATCAGGGATTGGCACAATTAGGGCGATCGCAAACACCCACGATCAAAATTATCACCAAAACCGACACTGGCCCAAGTCGCCAACGCAACGAAGATGCCTGTAGCCCTCTTAGTGGGACTCTGGTAAGCAAACCACCCCAGCCAACAGCTTTAGCAATTGTCTGTGATGGCATCGGTGGCCACGAGGGTGGCAATGTCGCCTCAAATTTAGCCATTGAAACGATCCAGCAGCAGGTACAGCAACTCACAAAAGTTCCCTACGATCACATAGACCCCTCACTGCTGCTGAATGACCTAGACAAGGCAGTGGCAATAGCCAATGACAAAATTAGTCAGCGCAATGACGTTGAAAATCGCCAAGGGCGTCAACGCATGGGCACGACTTTAGTCATGGCATTACCTGTTGCTCACGAAATGTACATCACCCACGTTGGTGATAGTCGTGCTTACTGGATTACACGTCACGGCTGTTATCAAGTTACCCTTGACGATGATGTTGCCTCCCGCGAAGTGCGGCTAGGTTATGCCATCTACCGCGAAGCCATACAACAAAATTCTGCTGGCTCTCTTGTCCAGGCTTTGGGCATGGGGCCGAGTACTGCATTGCATCCCACATCGGCACGGTTTATGCTCGATGAAGATGCTGTTTTTCTGCTCACATCCGATGGTTTGAGTGATTTTGATCGGGTGGAGGAGTACTGGGAAACAGAAATCTTGCCGATTCTAGTTGGGGAAGCAAATATAGTAAATGTTGCGGATAGATTAGTCGAAATCGCTAATACAAAAAATGGACACGATAATGTCACCATCGCTTTAGTCCACTATCAAGTTCAATACTGGGAACCAGAAATCACCATCCAAGCAGTGATTCCAGAGAGTTATTCTGCCAAAACTGTTGATTTTGCTTCCAGAAAGCCTGACGCAACACTTTTAGGTGGCCCAAACCACAAAACTCAGGTCATTCCCGATACTGAGCCTGCCAAAACGCGCAGTTTACCGCTACAGTGGATAGTTCCGTTAATATTTGTGTTAGCAGCAGGTGCTCTAGGATTGTTCGTCAAGCAATTGCGATCGCCATCAGGAGCCTCTCCAGTTTTTTCCAATCCATTACAAACTCAAAACCCTCTCATCGAAGCAACACCCGAAACGCGATCGCTTGCTTATCTTTCTCCTGGTTGGGTAATTAGAACTAACAATGACATCTCCTTGGGAAACAACCAATCACTTCCTCGTGGGACTTTTTTAGAAGTTATTGAGAGAAAATCAAATCCCCAAAGTACTCCTGGGAATTTTTCAGTGTCTATGCGAGTCTGTGCAAATAAAAGCACACAAGCTCCAGCTAATACTAATAACCCAGCACCAACTTCCTCTGTTCCAGCAAATTCAAAACCTTTACCATCAACAGTATTACTAGACTCCTCCCAACTGAACCGTTTTGGCGTCTCTGTTTTACAATCAGACGCACCAAGTCCATGTAAAACCGTCACACAACCACCAGATCCAGCAACTCAATCACCTAACAACAGTCCAACTTAATCAAATACTCGATAAACTGGTAAAAACCTGAAATAATAACAGGTAACAATCAGAGTAAAAACTTACAAGGTCAAAAAAGTAGAAAATTTTCACCTTGGAGAATTGTTATCAAAACAGAATTCAGGAGTCAGAATTCAGAATGAATTATGTACAACTGGTGGATAGCGCAGCGTTAGCGAGTCTTCTCCCAAGGGGAGACGCCAAGGGCGAACGAGCGTCACGAGCATCTGAAATAACCGAGTTTAAGACCCCACCATATTTCTAATTTGGTGCAAAACAATTAATGCCGGGTTTAAATCTCCCACTCTTAAATCTCCCACTCATTTATTCTGAATTCTGTTAGCGGATAGCTAAGGTTTAGCCCATTCTGGCTTCTGAATTCTTCTTCTATTGAAATTATTTTTGTAGCTTTTAGTTTAATGAATCCATGCCATCCCTGAATTTGGCGATCGCCCGTCTCCGAAATACTGGCACTGACAACTTCGCCATTTGGGTGGTCAAAGCTCCCTATCCCAGTGGCTACGTTTTACGTGACTGTGTATGGCCTGTTGAACTCACCCAAGTTTGGCAAGAATGGCAGCAGATGTTTGCTGGTCACGATCGCCTAGATATCTCCCCAAACCCAACATCTCAAAAGGCCAACCCATTCCCCATAGATTGGATTTCCCCCCCTTCAGGTCAGACTACTGGCCCCTACAGCAGTCGTCTGATGCAATACTTGGGAATGAATTTATGGCGCTGGGTATTCGACGGGCAAATTCTTGGGAGTCTAGAACGCAGCCGTGGTATTGCTATGGGTCAGCATACACGTTTGCGCTTTCGACTAGAAATTCGCGACCCGGATCTCATTGCTTTCCCTTGGGAAATTATGCAACGTGAGCCGGGTCAATCGGCTATGTCTCTTTCCCAAGATTTGCTATTTAGTCGCACCAGCAGTGAAGTTGACGCTTTACCGTATTTGCGAACTGACCAAGCTTTAAGTATCCTGCTGGTTTTAGGTCATGATGACAAGAAGCTGCAACTGGAACAAGAAGCTGCTATATTACAGCAAACTCTTGTAGATACGCCTGGTAATTCCCAAAGATATGCACCTTGTGTAGTGAATCAACTCATCCAACCAACTCCACAACAGTTGATTGATCAATTAGAAACCAAAGCATACAATGTTTTCTTTTACGCTGGACATGGTTTGCCAGACCCAGATGGTGGGTTACTGTTTTTGCGACAAGACATGCCCCTCAATGGAATAGAATTGGCGCAAGCATTGACCCGTACAGGTGTCAAACTAGCTGTTTTCAACGCCTGTTGGGGCGCACAACCAGCTGCTAACAATCATCAAGCTATTCCTGCCAGCAGTTTAGCAGAAGTACTGATTCGTCATGGAGTGCCTGCGGTTTTGGGGATGCGCGATGAAATCGCTGACCACGAAAGCCACAGTTTTATTCAAGCCTTTACCGAAGCTTTGCGATCGCACAAGCCAATTGATGAAGCCGTAGCACAGGCTAGACAAGAGTTGTTAACACTGTATAAATTTAATCAACCTGCTTGGACTTTGCCTGTTCTCTACCTGCATCCAGATTTTAATGGCGAACTAATTAAGAATCTAGATGAAGGTATTACTGAACTACCAGATACAGCCATTCCTGATATAGGTTCCCCGCTTCCGACTGCTTCGTTGCGATCGCTCACCCCAAAAGGTAAAACCTGGTTACTACGTAATGGAGTCACCCGCATCGGCCGCACGAAAGACAATGATATTGTCATCCCTGAACCATCTGTATCCAAACGCCACGCCGAAATCTTTTGCCGCAATACTCTTACTGATGCTACATTGGTGCGAACTTATTACTTGCAAGATTTTTCCACTTACGGAACAACCTGGTTTTTAGGGCCTAATGGCTGGCAACAAATCCTCCGAGAGGAAGTCCCATTGAAATCGGGAATGCAGGTAAAGTTTGGAAGTGCTAGAGGTGAAACCTGGGAGTTTGTAATTCAAGACTCCTAGCAGAGCTATTGCTTGACACTCTCCGGGCTAAAGCCACGGAGATTCTTGGTTCAACGAGTCCACTTAGATGAGACCCCTTGCGGTATCTCACCCAGAGGTGGTTCTCTCCTCAAGCGTTAACTTTCGGTATGCCCTACCGTAGTTGGATGACTCCAAAATTTGTTTGCTAGGGGCGTATTGCAATACGCCTGTACAATGCTGGTCGTCTAGTCCCCATGAAAATTTTACCTATTCCTGGAAAGGAGCTAGAACTATGGAATAGAACCCCATATTTTCAATTGTCAAGGTTCAGCGTAGAGCCGTTAGGCAACATCGGGTTTTTATACAGGTTGATTACCCTCCCTGTTCAAATTAGTTTAACATTAAAGCACCCTCAAGGGTGCGACTAGCTTTCATCACCTGCCTAAAGTACGAAAAACGCAACGATGTTGCTGTTTCTCAGGTGTTTTCAGCGTCTTTCTTATAAATGGATTTTAATGTTAATCATCAGCTTTTAAAATCTGCTTTTTTTTAGAGAAAAAATCAACAGTTTTTGCGGAAATCTCCTCTGAGAAATTGTAGCTGTCAATACCACCAAATAATTGTGAGATAAGAAAAAATGACTAATAAAATTAACGGCTCAGACACTTTCTCTTCTTTGCCATCTCAAGTAGATTTAGAGTTATTAGAAGCGTTACTCGAACCAGAAGATGCTAACTATCCTTGGAATCCAGGTGATGAAGAATCAGAAGCTTATTTTCAGGAACTAGAACAACAGTTCGGAATGGAAGATTTGCAGGGCGTTGAACTGACGAAGCGATCGCAAGATTTTTACAACCATCTAGATACACTTTGGTCTGGTATTACTTCTACGCCAGACGACAATGACAACCGACAACAGGCAGTAGTACTGAATCTTCAAGAAACATTACGTACTACATTTTCCGTCTGTGTCCCCCAAGCATTGCTAAATACCATCGCCACCAAAGCTGCTGAAATATTTGCTGCTCGCCAATTAATGAGTGAGCAACTAGTTGAGTGCGTTCAGACAGTACTACCAACTTGGGGAACAGAGGATCTTTTAGTTTTGGCTCGTCCTTTTGCTTACGCTATGCGAAGTAGTGAATCACACAATACTGCATCTGTACTCAGTAATCTTAACAATAGCGAATGGGCAGCTTTATCAGAAGTAGAGAAAGCCAAGGTTAGTTTAGCGATCGCTTCTTACGCTTTTACTCAACTCAATAATTCTCAGTCTGAACTATGAATGGGGAATGGGGAATCGGGAATGGGGAATCGGGAATGGGGAATCGGGAAAAGAAAAAACTTTTTATCATACGTTGTGTTCGGACAACCCAGGCTTTGCGTTCACTCTGTTTAGACGCGTCTCTTGCAAAGATGTTGGTTTGCACGATGGAGAGGGGGAAAGAAAGAGTCGCAAGTCAAGACTTTTGCAGCAGTTCTAATGATTTTTATTTTCGTAGGTATAATTACTCCATTATAAAGTTAACAGTACGCTAATTTTCAAAATAGGCCATCTATCCCAAGAGGTAAATATTTAAGCATTGGGCATTGGTTATTCCCCTCATCTCCCCCATCTTCCCCTCTCCTATTTTGGGCCTAGAAATCGGGTAGCAAAATTTTGCGATCGCGTCGGTGACAGCGCCCGTGCCTTGAGAATTGCTGCCATCAAAAAGGCATAAGATAACACCCCAACAACTACCAACAGCAAAGCATTGATTGATCCTGTCGCATTCCAGAGAGCGTGGAGCGCAGAGGCACTAAGATAACCAATAGAAAGTATTTGCCAACTTCTACTGGGTTTCAGAACAGCCAACCCGATAAAATAACCCAGGTAGCCACTATAAGCCATGTGTCCAGCTACAGAGCCTAAAATTCGCGGAATTAGCAGTTGTAAACCCGCGAGTTGACCAGCAGCACCTATACCCACCTGTGCAGTGACATTTTGAGTGATATCTGGCACATACTGTCCAAGGGTTTCCAAGAGAGTAAAGCCTACAGCAGAAGCCGTTCCCAAGAGAATACCATCTAGAGGTTCCAAGACCCCAATCCGTTCCCGCCAAGGTGAAGGTAATCCACTACCGATAAAATATGCACCAATTACAGGTAATGCCTTAAGTAATTCCTCCATCAACCCAGCACCAAAAAACATCCGTACCAACAACTCTGTGAAGGTAATAGATTCTTGGGGTGAGGGCAAGTTTCCAGGAAGAATGCCGCGAAACACGAAGATAAATAGATCCAATACCGGACTGATTAAAATCAGTGCCGTACTTAATGCCGCAGCCATTAGCACCCACCAAGGCTTCTGTTTGCCGCAAAGTTGGTAAACAAAATAGTAGGCAGCGAAGGCGATGTAAGTTGCGACGATCACTTGATTATCTTGGGGCCGACCGACTGTAGCAAACATTAGCACCACAAAGATTACGGTCAGGATTCCCGGTACTAGATAAGCTTTACTAGTTAAATCTTTACCAGTGGAAATAATCGGAAAAAGTTGGGTGAAGCTAACAGAATCCGGCTGCTTTAATTGTGTGTGACCGTGGTAGTTCGTCGCCGAAGGCAGTGGTGTAACTTGGTTAACTGTCGTCGCTGGGGTGAGTAAGGTATATTCGTACTCAAAAACGTATTGCGGCCCATCAGCACCTAGAGAAATGCGATCGCCTGGGTGCAATTCTTGACATTCATACAAGCGCTGTCCATTTAAATAAGTGCCATTAGCACTATTCAAATCACAAAGCACCCAGCTAAATTTGCTATCTGGGGATAGAGAGAGGGGACGAACCACTGCATGACGACGAGATACCATTCGGTATTTCATGGCATCCAAGACAACTTGGCAGCTGGGGTCGCGTCCAATTACCATTTCTTTACTGGGGGGCAGGGAGTAGCGAGATTCTGATCCAGAAGCTGCCCCATTACCAGACACTAGCCGCAGAAATGCATTATGTCTTGCGTTTTTGCCTGTCATCGATAAGAAGTGCGTTTCTAAACTAATTCTTCACATAATTTGGCAGCAGGACTAACCTTAGCCACATTAACAGCAGCATTGCTAAATCCACTATAGCTTCACTTACTGCTAAGAAATTTAAAATTCTAGAAGCAAAATTTCAAATTGTTTCACCTAATGTAAATAAGTATTCCATCTACTGAGAGTTTGTCCTAAAGGTGCCTTGTCAGGTGGATAAATCAGATTGTATCGGTGCTTTACTTTTGACATCCTAGCTGCAAATTCAACCCACGGCAATTTATTAAAAAATAGTAGTTTTTACTGCATTTAGTTCCATTCCAAAAATATATAATTTTCAGTCGTCTGTTGTGAATATAGCAATCCGATAGCGAAGACGGGGATTTTTGAATCTAAGACATGACTTGCTCATGCAGGATTACTCGCAACAAGAGTAGAGGACTCATCTCCCCAAGCGTTGCTTGCATCAAGTGCAGAAGTTCCGGTATGCCCTACCGTACCCAATCCTCGACTCTGAGTTGGTTGATACCCGCAAGAGTGTGGGCGGTATTTTAACTCTTAGCCGAGGAACTCAGCACTCTTCATACAACTGTAGTCAGTTCTGGGTGTTCAATCTTAGTTCCAAGTACTTTGAGGAATTCTGCCAGCCAACGGGGATGAGCAGGCCAAGCTGGTGCTGTTACCAAGTTACCGTCAACTATTGCCTCATCAACAGGAATATCGACATAAATTCCTCCAGCACTCTTAACATCTGGGCTACAAGCAGGATAACCAGTACATTTCTTACCTTGCAATACATTAGCAGCTGCCAATAACTGCAAGCCGTGGCAGATTGCAGCAATCGGTTTATTTTTTTGGGCAAAGTGACGGGTGATTTCTAGCACCTGCTGATTTAGGCGAATATATTCTGGTGCTCGTCCTCCGGGAATGATTAAGGCATCATAGGTTGCGGCTTCGACTTCTGCAAAGGTAGCATTCAAAGTAAAATTGTGACCAGGTTTTTCGCTGTAAGTCTGGTCTCCTTCAAAGTCGTGAATTGCTGTCCGCACCTTGTCGCCAGCTTTTTTGTCTGGGCAAACTGTATGGACAGTGTGTCCCACCATTTGCAATGCCTGAAAAGGAACCATCACTTCATAGTCTTCTACATAGTCGCCAATCAGCATCAAAAGTTTTTTTGCAGCCATATTTTTGTTACCCTCACCTATTAGTCAATAGTCAATAGTCTAAAGTCAATAGTTAATAGTTGTTTCTCACCGTTATACAGAATGAGAGTGCTATTGCTCAGGCTCATTCATGTTTTGGATGGAGAGCTTTTGTTAGCAATGCTTCAAAGAACATCTTATTCTATCGGGCAAGGTAAGAGACGTGATAAATCACCGTCTCTACAAAGGACTGATTATTGTAAAGACGGCGATTTATCGCGTCTTTGCGAACTAGGGGGTGTCATCAAAAAACTTTATCCGAAACCGATTGTATCCTCTCCTTACGTCTTTGCATCAGCCTTAACTATAAGTGTTCATAAGAACTTGACATAACTGCTAAACTCCAAAAGCTAAGATCCTCTAAGTAGGGAATCTAAAAGAAAACCCGACTTTAGATATCCAAATTAGGAGCAAGAGCGTGAATTTGGACGATTTAGCCTTGCAAATACAGAATATGCGGCAACGCGTTGCCCTTTTGCAACGCCAGAGTGAACAGCAAAAAGCACAGGAAGATATTGAACTCGTCACCGCAGTATTCAGAGAAGTTCACCTAGCTTTGGAAGAACTGCAATTAGTTAATGAAGACCTAAAGCAGCAGAATGAAGAATTATCCAATGCTCAACAGGCTTTGGTAGCACAGCGTCAACGCTACCAAGAACTATTTGAGGAAGTACCAGACGCTTATTTTGTCACTGATATAAAAGGGGTAATTCAGGAAGCTAACTCCGCTGCTACCACTCTGCTCAACATTTCCAAAAGTTTTCTGTTGGGAAAACTCTTAGAGATTTTTGTGCTTGAGAAAGAAATAATTACTTTTCATTTAAAACTGAATCATCTGCGCGATCGCACCGAAACCCCAGAGTGGAAAATACAAGAGTGGGAAGTAAACCTGCGACCGCGTGACAAAACACCCATTATTGCTGCGGTTAAGGTGGTTGCTATCCGTAATCAACAAGCTAAGTTAGTTGGTCTGCGCTGGCTAGTGCGGGACATTAGCGAAAGCAAGCGAACCCAAGCCAAGCTGCAATGGGCAGAAGATGCGATGCGACAAGCACTTGCCCAAGAAAGGCAGTTTAGTGAACTTAAATCCCGCTTGCTCACCACTACATCCCATGAGTTTCGCAACCCTTTGGCTACCATCCACTCTTCTGCGGAATTACTAGAACATTATCGCCATCTCTGGAGCGACGAGCGACAAAATACCCACCTGCGTCGTATTCAAACATCGGTTATGCATATAACCCAGTTGTTGGATGATGTATTGGTGCTGAATCAGGATGAAACAGGCAAGTTAGAGTTTAATCCAACACCTCTGAATTTGGTGGAATTTTGTCGTGATCTCTTAGAAGAATTACAACAGAGCGATCGCTCACAACACGCGATCGCTTTTAGCAGTGAGTGCCAATGCACACTAGCTAACTTAGACGCTAAATTACTGCGGCAAATCTTGAGTAATTTATTATCGAATTGTCTAAAATACTCTCCCATTGGTAGCGCAGTTAAGTTTTCTGTCACCACTACCAACGATCAAGCTATATTCCAGACTCAAGACTCTGGTATTGGTATTCCCGCTACTGACATTGAACATATCTTTGAACCCTTCCATCGCGCTAGTAATGTAGGCAATATCCCAGGAATGGGATTAGGGATGTCTATCGTCAAGCAAGCTGTAGATTTGCATGGCGGCGAAATTATTGTCGAAAGTGCGATCGGCGTGGGAACTGCCTTTACAGTCATTCTGCCATTTTCGATAAATTTGCATCTATAGCGGCATTGGGTTGAAGGCTAGACACACTAGGCGTTAAAGTCACTTTTCATTTAGAAGATTGTACAATAATCAATCACTTTTATTTATGGAGTTAAAAAATAAAAGTAATTGCTGCTATGCTGAAAGGTCTTTAAAGTAGAGTTAGCCGGTCAATAATAAGTTGATTGTAAAGTTTTCTTTAGCAGTAGCTTAAAGAAACAGACTCAAAGACTTTGTATCTTTAAGTGTGAGTTAAAAATATTACGCCTGTGGTGATATCTAATAAATCAGAATACGCGCTTCTCGCCCTGTTAGAGTTGGCAACCTGCTACCCTAAAGGTGAAGCCCTTCAAATTCGAGAAATAGCGGCATTGCAAGACATCCCGAACCGCTATTTGGAACAACTCCTGGCAACATTAAGACGTGGAGGTTTAATTAAGAGTATACGCGGAGCCAAAGGTGGCTATGTTCTGGCGCGAGATCCCCAGAAGATTACAGTATTCGATGCTTTTAGCTGCATGGAAGGGTCAGATATTGTTGTCTCTGATTGTGAGCCGACTCCCAACACGGTAGAAGGTGAGCTAATTCAGGAAGTCTGGCAGGAAGCACGTCAGGCCGCTAACTCCGTTTTAGAAAAATATACACTCCAAGACCTTTGCGATCGCAGAGCAATCCGAGAACAGAAGGAACTAATGTATTACATTTAGGAAGGATGATCAAGTAATTACTAATTCGTAATTCGTAATTCGTAATTAAAAGGGTATGTGAAAATAATAACTAGATAACCTGTGAGGCTGTTATATGCCTGAAGTCAATTCTCAACAGCTAAATAGTACCGCTATTCTTGTGGAAAGTTATGCGGCAGGAAAACGGGACTTTAGTAAAGCAGAACTAGGTAATGCTGATTTGCAAGGCATTAACTTGAAAGGATCTGACCTCAGTTATGCTGACTTAAGTGAAGCTAACCTGAGTGGCGCTAATCTCAGAGGAACTGACTTGAGCTTTGCTGATCTTAGTCAAGCTAATCTGAAGGATGCCGATCTGAGGGGAGCATTGTTGATGTCAGCAAATCTCCGCCAAGCTGATCTCAAAGGAGCCAACCTGGAAAAAGCAGACTACGATCGCAGCACCCATTTTCCCCAAGATTTCGACCCAGTGAAAGCGGGTATGCAGATTAAATCTGAAAATTGATTAAATAAAGTTCACTGCTCTACTTGCCTCAAGATAGAAGATATTTCTCCCAAAAGAGTTGTATTTTGGGAATAAAGCCTATCTATGAGGTTGACAATGGAGGCGAAAAGTGAAGCCCTCAACCGACGCGCACCACTAATTACTGCTGGAATTTTTCTTGGTGTAGGTATTGGAGGGTTTATTGACGGAATTTTACTGCATCAGATCCTCCAGTGGCATCACATGCTTAGTAATATTCGACCTCTGACAAACATGGCGAATATAGATTTGAACATGGTATGGGATGGGTTCTTTCATACCTTTAACTGGGTATTCACCGTGATAGGAGTTGTCTTACTATGGCGGGCTGGAGGGCGTGAAGATGTTCCTTGGTCATCACAAACCTTTATTGGGTCAATACTTATTGGTACTGGGTTGTTCGATTTGGTTGAAGGTTTAATTGACCACCAAATCCTCGGTATCCATCATGTAAAATCAGGGCCAAATGAGTTAGCTTGGGATTTAGGATTTCTGGCATTCGGTGCGCTACTTGTTGTTATCGGCTGGATCATGATAAAAAAGTCAAGAGTCATTAGTCATTAGTCATTGGGCATTGGGCATGGGGCATGGGGCATGGGGCATGAGCAATAATTAATAGTTCTTCTTCCCCTGCTTCCCCTGCTTCCCCTGCTTCCCCACTTCCTACTCCCCACTCCCCACTATGCCTACAGATACTTTTGAAAAAACTAGCTGGAGTTGGCAGTTGTCTCAATTCCAACAACAAGCGGGAGAATGGTGGGAATACCAGTTTTACCGCTTTGAACGAGCTTTGCCAGAATTGCCTACTGGATGGTCGATTAGCCCTTGGCTTGCTGAGTTGCTGAAATTTCTGTTTTGGTTGCTACTAGGCTTATTTGTAGCTTGGGTGGGCTGGCGATTGTGGCGAGAATTCAGTCCTTATGTATATTCTTGGCTGAATAGAACTGGCAATATCACTGATTTTCGGGTAAAAACTCGCTCTAATGAGTCATCCATAGCCCTGTTGTTGGAGCGATCGCAACAATTTTACCGTCAAGGTAACTACCGTGAGGCTTGCCGTTGTGTCTATTTAGCGATGTTACAGCAGTTAGATCAAAATGCGATCGCACCACACAAACTCAGCCGTACAGATGGAGAATATCTGCAATTGCTGCGATCGTCTGTGACTCCTATACAGCCTTATGAAACTTTAATTACCACTCACGAGCAGTTATGTTTTGGTAATGCTGAGATTTTGCCAGATAATTATGAGCAATGTCGGCAAGCTTATCGGGAAATTTCCCCAGAATGAAGAGAATATGGGGATAGGGATCTTAGATACATAGATATCTTAAAAAATCAATAGTTTTAGGGAAAATTAATATAAAAGTAAGGAAAAGCGAGAGATAAGCACAAAGACTTATCCTCGCTTTTTGATTACCTAAGCTGTGAGAGTTGCGATCGCCTTTTCCACAGCTTCCAAGGCAGTGTTTACTTCCGCTTCTGTGACAATTAGCGGTGGTACAAACCGGACAACTTTTGGGCCAGCTGGTACCAGCAATACACCCTCTTTGATAGCAGCATTGACGACATCGGCTGCGGTTATCTCGATGTCGGCTCGTAACTCCAAACCGTTGATTAAACCCCAACCCCGAACTTCGCTAATGTGCTGAGGATATTTAGCTGCGATCGCTCTCAATCCAGATCGCAACTGTTCGCCCCTATCTTCCACATTCTGCAAAATATTTTCCCGTTCCAATGTCTGGCAAACACTGAGTGCTACACCACACACAAAAGGATTGCCGCCAAAGGTGCTGGCGTGTTCCCCTGGTTGAAAAACATCACAGAATTTCTTGCTCATCATTGCGCCGATGGGGATACCGCCACCTAAGCCTTTAGCACTGGTGAAAATATCCGGTTCAACGCCGAGATGTTCGTAAGCCCATAATTTGCCACTGCGCCCCATACCAACTTGCACTTCATCGAAAATCAATAAAATGCCAGTTTCATCGCAAATCTGCCGGAGCTTTTTGAAATAGGCAACATCTCCTGGACGCACACCGCCTTCTCCCTGCAATGGCTCGATCAGAATCGCTGCTACTCGATAATCGCCTTCATCTAACTCGCTAATCGCCACTTCCACAGCGTTAATATCGTTGTAATTGACGTAGTGGAACCCAGGAACCAAAGGATCAAAATATTTTTGATATTTCGGTTGTCCCGTAGCGGTAATGGTTGCCAAAGTCCGCCCGTGGAAACTGGCATTGGCGGTTAAAATAATTGGTTTTTCAATGTCTAATACTGTGTGGGCATATTTCCGCGCCAGTTTAATTGCGGCTTCGTTAGCTTCAGCTCCAGAGTTGCAGAAAAATACGCGATCGGCACAGGAATGATCAACGAGCCATTTTGCCAATTCACCTTGTTCAGGAATATAGTACAAATTAGATACATGATGCAGCTTTTGGATTTGGCGTGTCACCGCTTCTACCATCACTGGGTGGGCATGTCCTAAAGTACAAGTGGCAATTCCCGCTACAAAGTCCAGATATTCTTGTCCCTCTGTATCCCAAACCCGGCATCCAGCACCGCGTTCTAGAGCTAAGGGAAACCGGCCGTAGGTAGACATGACAGCTTGATTAAAGCTATCTGCATCAAAGGGACTAGATGCTGACCCTGAATCTGGGGGGATGGTGGCTTGGTCAACGAGAGTTTGTAGGCTCACTACCGCTCCTCCTGAAAGTTTTTCATTATATAGTTATTTACTAGTTTCCTAGAAATCCCTAAAAAATACTTTTTATTTAGCACAACTTGTACTTCTTCTTAGGCTAACGCTTATATAACCTCAAAGGCATGGCGGTGGTGAAAAAATTTTGTACTCAACGCTTGAGCAAGAGTATGAGCTACAGGTAATTTGCATAGGCGCAGCCCGTCCTCGTTATTTAGTTATTTTTCTGTGATTTTCAGTTCATCAATATTCCAAAAAGTTGGCCCCAAGGCAGAAAACTTGATGGGATTGACACGTTCACGCACCGCCTGAAAGGAGATTGGATTCACAAGACAGAATATCGGTAACTGTTCAGCAACGATTTGCTGAAATCTGTTATAAATCGCCTTGCGCTTGTTCTGGTCTAGTTCTTTGACACCTGCGCTAAAAAGACTGTCAATTTCTCTCTCCCATTCAGAAACTACCCATCCTTGGAGTGGGGGTTTTCCTGGTGCGGCACCTTGGTTGAACTGATGAAATGAGCCTTGACTAGTCCAAAATAAAGATAGAAGGTTAGGTTCAACATCTGCACCGGGAACACCAAACGCACCGACATAACAATCCCAATCTCGACGAGAGAGTAGTTTTTGCAAGACTACATTAAAACTGACCACCTGCATATTTGCTTTGATCCCAATTTGACTGAGGTCTTGTTGGATTTGAACTGCGGCATCGATTCTTGATTGATCTTCCGATTTCACCAAGAGATTGAATTGCACGCGATTTCCATCTTGGTCTAAGAGTTCTTTTTGGGAGGTGTACCTAAAACCAGCCTCTAACAACATCTGCCTGGTTTTCTGGGGATTATAATCATAAACTTTTAACCCTGCTGCTGGGGACAAGTAGTAGGGACTTTGAACAGCAATTGGCGAATGTTGGATTTCACCTAAACCGCGATAGATATTAGTTTTCATGCGGTTGCGGTCAATGGCATAAGCGACTGCTTGCCTAAAAACTAAGTTATTAAACCATCGAGATTTAATCGGATCTATAAAAGGCTTACCTTTGCGATCGCGAGCTTGGTTGAGATTGAAACCCACAAAGCTAAAACCCGCAGTAGTTCCACCATTGTAAATAATGTATTTGCCTCGCTTTTCCTCTTTCTTGAGTAAGCCAAATACTGCTGGTGTCACATTTAAATTATCCAGTTCCCCTGAGCGAAATCTGAGTAACTGATTTTCGGTAGAAGCAATAATTTGCCAGACAATACGTTCAATATAAGGCTGAGGATTTTTTTGAATATCTTTGCGCCAGTAATAGGGGTTGCGTCGTAAAATCACCCGTTCAGAAGGAGTATAGCTTTCTATTTTGTAAGGCCCATTGGAGATGATTTTTTGCGGATCAGTATTGGTTCCCCACATTGAAAGAAACTGAGGATTACCATTAGCATCATTGGATAATACAGAAGAACGCAAGGCATGAGCGGGCAAAATTGCTAGTCTTTCGGCGTATCTCAAAAAAGGGGCGAAAGGTTCCACAAAAGTAAACTCAACTCGCAAATCATCTAGTTTCTGCACTGATGGGAAAGTTTCTGTGTTGCCAATACGTAAAAAATCTCTATATAAAGTGGGAATTTTTTTATTAAGATAAATGTCTCGATATGTAAAGACTACATCATCTGCCGTCAAAGGTTCGCCATCTGACCATTTCAACCCTGTTTTTAATGTAAAAATAATTCGCTTTTTATCGGTAGATATTGACCAAGATTCTGCTAGTCCTGGCTCCAATTTGGTAGTGATAACATTCTCATCGATTAATCCCTTGTAAATTAAAGGAAAAACACTGTAGGGAGAGTCATTAATGGCATAGTTAAAAGTAGTCGGGTCACTTAGTGAAACTAAAACTAATTGAGCTACCTGAGATGCTTTGCTTTTCATCTGTGTCGGGTGACAGCTTGTGAGCAAGAAACAACAAGATAGCAGCAAACCAACTACCAAATTCAGAGGTCGAACAACAGCAGCGATCATCTCTAGTTATCTACCTTACAGCTACTATCTACACAGTACAGTATGGTATTGAACAGTTAATAGCTGGGGCGATGCCTGCGGCGGGCAAGGTCTACGCACTGGGCAGTGTTTTCAGCTGGTTTTACAAAGGCTGTTTTGGGGCAGCCATAAGGTAGTTTTAGTCTCAATCCTGTTCGGTTAAGGCAAGAGACGCGATAAATCGCCGTCTCTACAATAATCAATCTTTCGTCTTGACGGCGATTTATCGCGTCTTTGTGATGATTTAACGTAACTATTTCATTAATTTTACGTTGCGTAACTTAGTTTGATTTCTTCTTGCCCAGTTACTTAGTTTCAATATACTAAAAAGGACGAATGCTAAAAAGTTAGCAGAAAACTAGAAAAATTAGGCTAGAAGAACTATTGTTACCTCATTCTCAACACTTGAACAAAAATATCGACGTATCCAAAAGGAGTTAATGACAGGGGCGATCGCTCTTGGCGGTGTTTTCTTCATTGGCACTTTGTGGTACTGCTTAGTGGAGGGTTGGTCATGGGAAGATGCGGCTTACATGACAGTCATCACTCTCGCGACCGTGGGATATAGCGAGACACACCCACTCGGTAGTAGAGGACGGTTGTTTACAATTGCCCTGATTTTGTTGGGTGTAGTGAATATCGGTTACATTGTCAACAGATTTACAGAAGCGATTATTCAAGGCTACTTTCAAGAAGGAATTCGGCTACAACAACAGAGGCGGTTAATGGAATCCCTATCAGAACACTACATCATTTGTGGATTTAGCCGCACTGGTCGTCAAATTGCCAAGGAATTTCGGGCAGAAGACGCACCTTTTGTAGTGATTGATGCTGACATGGAATCTGTACAAAGGGCACAGGCAGAAGGTTATACGGCATATCAAGGTGACGCTACCCTAGATGACACACTTCTGAAAGTTGGTATCGAACGGGCGATTTGTATTGTTGCAGCACTCCCTTCCGATGCTGAGAATTTATATATTGTTTTATCAGCAAAAACTCTGAATACAGGAATTCGGGTGATTGCCCGCGCAAGTACAGAAGAAGCTTTGCAGAAGTTACGACGCGGTGGCGCAGATGAAGTGATATCCCCCTATATTACAGGTGGGAAGCGCATGGCTGCTGCGGCACTCAGACCCCAAGTGTTGGATTTTGTAGACGGGATTTTGACAGGTGCAGACCGTCAGTTGTATATGGAAGAATTTTTACTCGACCCGGCTTTTTGTCCCTTTGTGGGTCAGAGTTTGCAAAAAGCGAGATTGCGATCGCAATCTGGGGCATTAGTTCTGGCAATTCGCCGTCTTGATGGGACTCTAATCGGTGGCCCCACTGGCGATACGGTGTTAATGTCGGGAGATCGGCTAATTGGTATGGGTACAGCTGAACAGTTGCGTAGCCTTAACCAAATTCTCGGCCCAATTGGTTCTCAGAAATTGCGACGACCGAAAAATAGCTAATTTTATGGAAGTCGGCGGGAAACTCCATCTTGGAAGTGGCGTGGGGTTTTTTATACCTTAATTTTCCTGTAACCACTCTAAAATACTAGCTTTGCTCTCCACTAAGCCTTTATAAACCAGTGATTCCGGTGTCATGGACTGAATTGCAGCATATAGCTTAGACCGTAACACGGAGTCTTTTTTCACTACACTACAATCTCTAAAATAAGTACGAATACTAAACAACGCCGTTTCATACTCTGGTAGTCCCCAAATAACTTGGCGCTCAATTCGCAGATAAAGTTTGGGATGCTGTGAATCAAAGCTTCTACCTTGCCATTGGCTAACTGATATACCAGGCGGTGGTTCGGGATGATGGTTAAGGCGAGTGTCGGTACTCAAACCCCAGGCAAAGCGCACCATTGGTTTATGGGTAATCATTGTATTAGCGATCGCACCTGCACGCCGATTTATTTTTTCCATCCCAGCCACAGGTGCATGGATTGCGGCGAAATCTTTGCCAATTTTCTCCTCAGCTGACCAGTGATTGGGATAGCAGAGATGAATTGCACTCAGCCAGTTGTTACCATCAGCAGAACGGCAAATAATTGTCAGGTCTTCCTGTACCTGCGTTGCTAAAGCATCAAGGGTAGAGGCGTAAGCTGGAAAAACTGGACTACCCTCGACTTTCTGTAACTGCAACTCTGCATCTAAATAGATGGTTTCTTTGGTGAGTTGGCTGTGAAATACCACAGTGTTATCTATTGACTTTTGGCAGTGAAAATGCTGTGGGTGTTCTTGGGTAAGGCGATTAATTATCAAACGAGCGATCGCACCTGCTACAGTCTGAGAATAATTGCAGGTTTGATAGTATTTGTTCAACTGTTCCGCACGGGCTAAAAGTTTAATCTGACGGTAGTGGGTAAAATCATCATCAATTTGAAATACCTGCTGATCAGCCGGAGTGTTACCAAAACAGGAACCAAAAGCCATCATCCCCGGCTTGACTTCGTAGCGTCCACTCATGAGGGGGAAATAGCAAGCCGCACTACTAGAGGCTTCGACTGTCCTAGCTTCCTGGAAGAAGTTGTTTGGAGACACAGGTGATGCTATGCGTCTTTACATACCCATTTCTAACATACATAAAGGTATGAGGGAGAAATAGCCCATGCAAATGACCAATGACTAATGACTAATGACTAATCAATTTCTTTCCACCCATGCATAGATGCTATGCCTTTTGTAACCCATTCGATCACAATTGGGGGAGCTTCTGATATCAAAATGCTAGGATAAACTGCTGCACCCCAATCGGGATGAATTAATACACGGCATTGATTTTTAATCACTGGATAATTGAGCAAAGCTTTGACAACTGCTGTGTCATCGTGGGGAATTGCTCCGGGATGGGACAGTAAAGGATAGCCTGTACGAGGGTCGATTAAGTCTGTTAAATAGCCGCGATCGCGCAGATGAAATGCTAAATCACAGCCAAATCGCATAAACTTTTCTCGCAGGCGTTCTTTCTCTGATTCTACTTCTGCTGTTTTTTCGACTAATTGATAACGCGATTGCTGTAAGACAATCACTACTCTTAAAAATGGCTGCCGTTTCCAATCTGGTAATATCCGTTCGCAGTTGGCACAGATATATTGACTGGGAGCATGAATTGAAATTTGAACCGCTTGTCCTGTTTCGCCAACTAAATTAATGGGACAGGCTTGCTCCGAAGTGTAAACTTTGGGATAGTTCACTAAATTGATTCGGCTTATACAAGTTTTTTAATTTAATCTACGGTATAGATGATACCTCTTAAAAGTTCAGAAAAATCATCTAGTTTATATAATAAGTTACTTTTTTTAGAAGTAGTTGCTAATAATTTGAGAATTTTAATCCGAATTTTATCCTTTATTAACCTATTTTAATGGGATTTGCTGCGATCGCTGTAGGCATTGGCATAGATACAGCCTATGCTAGACAAGCAATCGCTCCTGAAATATGTTCGTCAAAATCTCAAAAAATGATCTGCGTCTCAGAGAATTGGCAGTCAAAACCAAAATAGTCTAACTCTCAGCAACATAAGTCTAAACAAACCTCTGATGAAGCAAAGCGCGTCGAAGTTTCATTCAAAGATGAGCAGAAAAGACAAAGGTAATCTTATCTGCTGGGAAAAAGTTAGAGCTATTAGCCTAGTTTCGATAGCACTCAATTAATTGAGTTTTAAAGAATTAACAGGCACTTCATCCCAAGAATCGACAGTCCGCAATCGCGCTACCCAACCTGCTGCCTTTTGCATTTCAGTCAAATTATTCTGAAAGGAATCATGACAATCTTTAGCTTGAGATTCATTACAAGTGGCAATACAGGCATGAATCATCCCAGACGGATCAATTTGCTCATTTACCCAAATAGTCATGGAATATTCCCTCGAAAAGTGTAGCAAAAAAAGTTATTCGTTATTTTAGAATACTATAGGAATCCGCTTTGATTTCTGAACGAATTTGCGTAGACAGGCAATAGGCAACAGGCAATAGGCAACAGGCAACAGGCAACAGGAAAGAAGGCTTCTTAGTTGTACTGAGTTTTTTCAGAAATCAAATATGAGTCCTATATTAGAGTCAAAAGTTATAGAGTAAAATCGGTAACAAGTAGTGAACTAATCCCAATTACCCATTACTAATTTCCATTTATTTTTTAACTCACTTCCCGCGACGAGTTGGGGGTAGGCGGTTAGGTCTATTTGCATACCTGTACCTCACCACATATTTGGGTCTGAATCCTTACGGCTTCACGCAATGCTTTAAAGTAATGAGTTTCATAGTGGATGAAAAATGGGTATTGTACTCATTACTTATTACTTATTACTCATTACTCCTTCTTAAGAGCGCCTTTAGGTCGGTGAGGATGTCAACGGATTGAAAATGGCTACATAGCTACAGCAACTTTTCTGCTATCCTCAATTTGGCCGATCGCGATCGCGGATTCTGACTAATTTCCTCTTCTTGTGCAATAATCGGTTTTTTTGTCAAGACTTTTAATAAAGGTGAATTTCTTAAACCATGCTTTACCGGACGGTCTTCCAAACTGTGAAAACTGATAATCGCAATTCTGCCACCAGGGACAAGGGCATTTGGTGCTTTATCCAAAAAGGTTTCTAGGGATTTTAACTCATCGTTAACGACAATTCGCAGAGCTTGAAAAACGCGAGTTGCGGGGTGAATTCTCCCATAACGGTATTTGGGGGGAACTGAAGAAGCGATCGCATCAGCTAATTCTGTAGTCGTGTGCAACGGTCGCCGTTCTACAATCCGTCTGGCAATGCGCCGCGATAATCTCTCTTCACCGTACTTAAAGAAAATATCAGCTAATTCTGCTTCATCCCAATTATTGATCACATCAGCAGCAGTTAGCGATCGCCCCCGATCCATTCGCATATCCAAATTTGCAGCTTGGCGAAAGCTGAAACCCCTTTCTGCTTGGTCTAAATGGTAAGAACTTACCCCCAAATCGGCTAAAATACCATCGAAAGTGTTGGGGGGAAATTCGTAGTCAGCAAAATTGCTATAAATAAATTGTATGCGATCGCCAAACTCTGCTAATTCTTTCTTTGCAGCAGCTAAAGCATCTTCATCTTGGTCAACTGCCGTTACCCGCACATCTTCAGCAGCTTCTAAAATTAGGCGACTGTGACCACCACCGCCTACTGTTACATCTAAATAATGTCCGCCTGGACGCACCGCCAAACCCTCAACTACCTCCCGTCCCAACACGGAAATATGAGAAAAAGCCAGTTCTTCTAAATCTAGCGGTGTTTGTAAATCTGATTTCATCTTTAATTTTTAATTTTATTTTTGTTTCTATTTGGTAAGACTTACACCAAAAACCTTTTAGAGGATGTTTGAAAAGTAATTGTCTGTGATTTTAGGCACTTGTTGATCCCCCCTAACCCCCCTTAAAAAGGGGGGAACCGGAATTAAAGTCCCCCTTGTTAAGGGGAGCCAGTGCGGTCTTGGGGGTTTCCCCCATGAGCAACTGGCGTGGATTTAGGGGGATCTAAAACTTTTGATACCGAGAAGAGGACTTTTCAAACATACTCTTAAACTCCTATTCCTCCGTGTCCTCCGTGTCCTCTGTAGTTCGATTTAAGTCCTATTTAACACTCAATCCCAATCCTTAACATCAAGATTTTAAATGCAAAAAGAGATTACATGAAAAAAAACCTGTGCCTCAATCCCTTGCATATCAAGCTTCCCTATAATAATTGAAGAGGTGCAACGAAATGAAACAATTACAACTCCTGCGCTGCTATCCTCTCTCCAACATAACCCTGTAGAGTCAAAATTATATAGATTGCCCCTACAAACCTCATTTTGGCAGACTAGATAAATCGGCTGTGGTTGGCATCTAGGCGGTTCAATTCAAAATTTTCACGAACGGAGAACACGAAATCTATGACCAGACTAGAAACCCGCACTGAACCAATGGTGCTAAACATGGGGCCACACCACCCCTCAATGCACGGGGTTCTGCGGCTAATCATGACTCTGGATGGCGAGGATGTCGTTGACTGTGAACCAGTTATCGGCTACTTGCACCGGGGAATGGAAAAAATCGCTGAGAACCGTACTAATGTAATGTACGTCCCTTACGTTAGTCGCTGGGACTACGCGGCGGGAATGTTCAACGAAGCCGTCACTGTCAACGCCCCAGAAAAACTTGCAGGTGTCGCTGTCCCCAAACGCGCTAGCTACATCCGCGTCATCATGCTGGAGTTGAACCGCATCGCTAACCACTTGCTATGGTTTGGCCCCTTCTTAGCTGACGTAGGCGCACAAACTCCCTTCTTCTACCAGTTCCGGGAACGGGAGATGATTTATGATTTGTGGGAAGCTGCCACAGGTTATCGGATGGTGAATAATAACTACTTCCGCGTTGGTGGAGTAGCAGCCGATTTACCTTATGGTTGGGTAGATAAGTGTCTGGAATTCTGCGACTATTTATTACCCAAAATTGATGAGTACGAACGTTTAGTAACAGATAACCCCATCTTCCGGCGGCGTGTTGAGGGTATTGGTACTATCACGCGAGAAGAAGCAATTAACTGGGGACTTTCTGGCCCAATGTTACGCGCTTCTGGCGTGCAATGGGATTTGCGGAAAGTTGACCATTACGAATGTTACGACGATTTCGACTGGGATGTACAGTGGGAAACCGCCGGTGATTGCTTTGCCCGTTATGTAGTGCGGATGCGGGAAATGCGCGAATCTGTGAAAATTATTCGCCAAGCAATTAAAGGACTTCCTGGCGGCCCTTACGAAAATCTGGAAGCTAAACGTTTAGCCGCAGGTAAAAAATCCGAGTGGGACGCATTTGATTACCAATTCATCGGTAAAAAAGTTTCTCCCACTTTCAAGATGCCCAAGGGTGAAATTTATGCGCGTGTAGAAAGTGGCAAAGGTGAATTGGGAATTTATTTAGTTGGCGATGATAACGTCTTCCCTGCACGTTGGAAGATTCGCGCCGCAGATTTCAACAACCTCCAAATTGTTCCACATTTACTGCGCGGGATGAAGGTTGCAGATATTGTGGTGATTCTCGGTAGTGTTGATGTGATTATGGGGTCTGTGGATAGGTAGAAAATATCTATCTAAACATTTTTTAGAGCAGTTGCATAATACAACTGCTCTTTTTTTTATAATTTTTGAAGATGCGATAAATCGCTGTCTTTAGGAAGAAGACGCGATAAATCGCTGTCTGTACAATAATCAATCCTTTGTAGAGACGGCGATTTATCGCGTCTTTGTCTTTGTTATATTGCGGAAAATACCGAAATGAGTAAGCAAATAGGGGTTTGAGAAAGCAATATCTCCTTTTGCTTGCTAAATCTACTGAAATGAGAAAGCATTTAAGCTTTTTGAGTAAGCAATATCTCTTTTTGCTTGCTAAATTTACTGAAATGAGAAAGCATTTAAGCTTTTTGAGTAAGCAATTAGGCATTTTGAGTAAGCATTTCAGTATTTTGAGAAAGTAAACGGGTATTTTTATAAAGCAATTAGGCATTTTGATAAAGTAATCAGCAAATATACCTGACAATTAAAAATGACATTTGTACAAATAAAGCCGCCGCTTAGATAAATCAATAACGTTTCAGTGATATCTCTCAAGCGCAAGAAGTCGGTTTAGGTTCCCATCAACAAGGCGTTACCGACGAAACAGAACGCGCCAAACTCCGCGCCGAACTCGATGGAATGGTAGCACATCTTTACGGCTTAACCGAAGATGAATTTAGCTACATCCTCACTACCTTTCCGATTGTGAATACAACTGTTAAAGAAGCAGCATTAGAAGCTTTCCGTAACTGTTTAATTCGTAATTCGTAATGACGCTCGCGGACTCGCTACCGCTGCGCTAACGTAATTCGTAGTTATGTTTTGTGACGTTAAACTTGAACACAAAACAAGCCGTTTATAGAAACTGGGGTGTTAATTCCTATTTTATTAGGAATGATGACGAAGTTTTAAACTATATTGGTTGAAAATTTTCTGTAACTATGAATACAAACTAACTTGTCATTTAGTGAAAATTCCCGGTGTCCAGATTCCCGACTTCTTTGAGAAGTCGGGAATCTAAATTTTAAGACCTAACGCCCAACCCCTTCCCTACTAGCGTTGGGGAGTAAGATTCAAAGCTTTTCTCCTTTTAGGAGAGAGGTTTGGAAGTGAGGTTAAAGTCTGCGATCGCAATAAATAATTTATGCTATGAAAAACTCAAGATACATATAGGAATCTGGTTTGATTCCTGAATTTACTTACGTGGGTAGGGAATAGGGAATAGGAAAGAAAGCATAGATCCGTACTGAGTCTTGTTCAGAAATTAAATAGGAGTCCTATATTATCTGTAAAATTCTAATATTTTTAACACTAAATTTATAATTTGGAATCATCTATAGTACAGATTAATTAAAAATTGCAACTTCTTAAGAATTTATTTAAAATTCCCCGTAGAGGTTGACTAGTATTAACTTCCGTTAAAATTGAATTGCTGCTATCAATACAAAAATGTATTTAAATAAAGTGTAATAAATTACTATATAAATCCGGCAGCATTTACTTAGTCGTAATTTTAGAACCGTGCAAATTCATTCTCACTCCGAATTTAACCATAGCCGCGATCGCCGTGAACAGGGTTTGCAAAATTTGCTCGATCGCCTTGTTAGATCAATGCAGCGCGATGAGTTAGTGCGGCAAACGACCAATCAACTCAGAGAGTCGCTTCAGGTTGATCGGGTGGTGTTGTATTATTTTTACGGGCAGTGGCAAGGACAAGTGACTTTTGAATCTTTAAGTTCTAAAGAATTTTCAATACTTGGTTCCACTGGCCCAGATGATTGTTTTAACAGCGAGTATGCTGCTTTATACTTAGCAGGACGGGTAAAGGCGATCGCTGATATTGAATTAGAGCCAATTCAGCCTTGTCACCGAGATTTTCTCCGCAATATGCAGGTTCGCGCCAACTTGGTTGCACCAATTGTCATCCCTAGAAAATTATGGGGATTACTAGTAGCACATCACTGTCAAGGGCCTCATTATTGGTCGGCATCAGATATAGAAATGATGCAAGCAGGGGCACAAACTCTAGCAACGGATCGTAATATTTTGGAGAGCTAAAATAATTCGTAATTCGTAATGGGCTAACGCCCCGCTCCGCCATTGGTGTCAACTTAACGCGAAACCGCACGTCCGCCAGGGATTGTAAC
>NZ_JAWJTF010000025.1:9820-37432 GCF_048836525.1 Nostoc sp. CALU 546 | reverse complement strand
GAATTCTCTGGCGGGTTATGAAGCCCACAGCGAAGCTATTTCTAGCTTAAGTTGACACCAATGCCCGCTCCGCTAACGTAATTCGTAGTTAGAAGGGCGGTTAGAAACCGCGTCTACACGAGGCTTTACCCACCTCCGTGGGTTTAAAACCCTCAATTTTTTCTTAGTCCGCGGAGGCGGAATTTGCTTGTATAGCCGCAAATTTTATTCGCCCTGGCTCTTACTGATTTTTATACATAAGGAGAAAGAATTATGAAATTTGGTTACACGGTCATCTGGGTAGACGATGTAGTTAAAACAGTTGAGTTTTACGAAAAAGCCTTTGGTCTAGTTCGTCGCACTCTCCAGGATAAAGGACAATCTATGTGGGCGGAAATCGAAACCGGAAACACCACATTAGCTTTCTCTTCTAGTAGCGAAGCACAAAAGTTATTTCCTGGTGGCTGCCATCCCAATGACGCTACACAACCACCGACATTAATTCAAATATCATTTATCACACCTGATGTTGGCAGCGCTTACATGAGAGCAATTGGCGCAGGTGCAAAAGCACTAGATGCTCCTAAAACCCAGCCTGGGGGAAAAACTATTGCTCGTGTCCGCGATCTCAATGGCGTGCTGGTGTCGTTGGTGAGTGGCTGAGTAGCAAGTTGCTTTGAACGCGATTGATTGGGCTGACGATCGCTTGATACAGAAAAAATGCGATCGCAGTTCTGAATCTCCGTTCCGAGTCATTTCCAATTCGCAATTGCGAATTGCGTTAGCGGAGCGGGGCGTTAGCAAGAGTGCGAATTGTTTGGTCAAGGCTCTGGTTCTACTGCCAACGCTGTTAACTGAACTGCTAATCATTGCACACGGCTTTACTCCTGAGCCAGGGTTCGCACTTCTTCCACTGACAATCCCAAAGCTTGGGCAATCTGTTCGATGCTCAAATTCATTTGCAATAATCGGGGTATGGCATCTCTCCTAGCTTGTTCTGCAAGTTCTGCTCGTTGGCGTTCTTGCTCTGCTCGTTGGCGTTCTTGCTCGGCGTTGCGAGAAATTTCTGTATAAGTTAAAAACCGTTCTCCATCAGGGCGATATAACTGTAAGCCCTCTGTTGATAAAGCAAATCGAATTTTTAAACGGGGACTCACCCAATCTTCCATTTGGGGGATGACATCTAAACCGTCTTCGCTACGCAACCATCCACGCAAATTATTTTTCTCAGGATCGTAAATGTAATACTCTTCCACGCCATAGCGATCGTAGAAAAGTAATTTCTTGTCCATTTCAGTTTGGGTGTTGCTGGGAGAAAGAATTTCAAACACCACTTGCGGTGGAATTCCCTCCTCTTTCCATTGTTGGTAGCACAAGCGATCACCCTTTGGTCTACCCAATACCACCAGCACATCTGGGGCGTTAACAATTTTGTTGCGTCCCTCTACCGGATACCAAAATAAATCCCCGGCGACAAATACATTTGGATCGTCAGCAAATAGCCAATCTAAATTCTGCTTAATTTCTACAATCCAGCCAAACTGTATAGTATTATTAGCCACTGGTTGTCCGTCACTATCTGGGTAGATGACCTCTGGCTGGGTCGGCGGTTGGATTTGCAATACCATAGCTTCGCCCTCAGAAGGATATTTAATCGGGATGCTTCCAAATTAGCAGACTCTTAAGGATGTCTGCGGCATAAATCTGGAAGGATAACTAATTAAAACAGTACGATTGTTCTACTATAAACTGATTAAAGATAGTATTATTAAGGACTGTTTCATAAGAAACTCCTTCTTTGCCGCCCAATATGTCAGACCAACAGCTAGCAGCATCCTTGAATGGACATCTTCCCAACCCCAGCCACAACAGCCAGAATACCATTCGGATTCGGGGTGCTAGGCAGCATAATCTGAAAAATATTGACTTGGAATTGCCACGCGATCGCCTAATTGTATTCACTGGCGTTTCTGGGTCTGGTAAGTCTTCCCTAGCCTTTGATACCATTTTCGCTGAAGGGCAACGTCGTTACGTAGAATCCCTCAGCGCCTACGCACGGCAATTTCTCGGACAACTGGATAAGCCGGATGTGGAAGCTATTGAAGGCTTAAGTCCAGCAATTTCTATTGACCAAAAATCAACGTCTCATAACCCCCGTTCCACTGTCGGTACGGTGACGGAGATTTACGACTATTTGCGGCTATTGTTTGGTCGGGCTGGCGAACCCCATTGTCCAATATGCGATCGCTGTATTGCACCCCAGACAATCGATGAAATGTGCGATCGCATCATGGAATTACCAGATCGCACCCGTTTCCAAATTCTTGCACCCGTTGTCCGTGGGAAGAAAGGCACACATCGTAAGCTTTTGTCAAGTCTGGCTTCTCAAGGTTTTGTCCGCGTGCGAATCAATGGCGAGATCCGCGAACTGTCAGATTCCATTGAATTGGATAAAAATTTTACCCACACCATCGAAGTGGTAATTGACCGCTTGGTGAAAAAGGCTGACATCCAAGAGCGTTTGGTTGATTCCCTGTCTACGTGTCTCAAGCAATCGGGCGGGATTGCAGCCATTCTGGTGAGTCTACTTGGTGACGATGGACAAGAAAAAGAAGAAGAATTAGTATTTTCGGAAAACTTTGCTTGTCCAGAACATGGCGCGGTGATGGAGGAATTATCGCCGCGATTGTTCTCCTTTAACTCACCTTATGGTGCTTGTCCGCACTGTCATGGAATCGGGACTTTAAGGAGATTTGCGCCAGACTTGATCGTACCCGACTGGGAAGCGCCAGTTTATGCTGCGATCGCGCCTTGGTCAGAAAAAGATAATTCTTATTACTTAGAATTACTCTATAGCGTCGGACAGATTTATGGGTTTGAGTTACAGACAAATTGGAGCAAGCTGACAGAAGACCAGCAGCAAATTATTTTGTTTGGCGAGAAAGATGAACGAGCCGCAGAAGCACAGAGGAAGCAGAGTTTTAAAGGTGCTATTCCAATTTTGCAACGACAATATGAGGGTGGTTCGGAATTAGTTAAGCAAAAATTAGAGCAGTATTTAATTGATCAACCTTGTGAAGTTTGTCATGGAAAACGGTTAAAACCGGAAGCTTTGGCGGTGAAGTTGGGGCAATATGGAATTTTAGATTTAACTGCGGTATCAATTCGGGACTGTCGGGAGAGAATTGAGCAATTTAAGTTGAGCGATCGCCAGTTACAAATTGCTGATTTAGTCCTGAGAGAAATCAAAGCCAGATTGCAATTTTTGTTAGATGTCGGTTTAGATTACCTCACCCTTGACCGTCCAGCCATGACCCTTTCCGGTGGTGAAGCCCAACGGATTCGTCTAGCAACGCAAATTGGTTCTGGATTAACGGGAGTTCTCTATGTCTTAGATGAACCGAGTATTGGTTTGCATCAAAGAGATAATGGTAGGTTGCTGAAAACCTTAACTAAGTTGCGCGATTTGGGTAATACATTAATTGTCGTTGAACACGATGAAGAAACAATTCGTGCCGCTAACTATATAGTTGATATTGGCCCTGGTGCAGGAATTCACGGCGGAAATATTATCGCCCAAGGTGATTTTGAGGCGTTATTAGCAGCGGAAGATTCTTTGACGGGTGCGTATTTATCAGGAAGACGGGTAATTACCACACCAGCAGAACGCCGAGAAGGAAATGGGCGCAGTTTGGGAATTAAAAATGCCCATCGCAACAATTTACAAAATATAGATGTAGACATTCCATTAGGTAAACTTGTCTCCATTACTGGTGTGTCTGGTTCTGGCAAATCTACCCTGATTAACGAGTTACTCTACCCATCTCTGCAACACCATTTAACCAAGAAAGTTCCTTTACCAAGACATTTGGATAAAATTCAGGGATTAAACGCGATTGATAAAGCGATCGTTATCGATCAATCTCCCATTGGACGCACACCACGTTCTAACCCTGCAACTTACACAGGAATTTTCGATGCCATTCGGGATGTATTTTCCCAAACAGTAGAAGCCAAAGCTAGGGGTTACAAACCCGGACAATTTTCCTTCAACGTTAAAGGTGGACGTTGCGAAGCTTGTAGCGGACAGGGCGTGAATGTGATTGAAATGAACTTTCTCCCTGATGTTTACGTGCAATGCGAAATTTGTAAGGGTGCAAGATATAACCGCGAGACTTTGCAGGTGAAGTACAAAGATAAGTCAATCTCTGATGTCCTGAGAATGACAGTTGAGGAGAGTTTAGACTTTTTCCAGAATATCCCCAAAGCGATCGCGCGTTTGCAAACTTTATTTGATGTCGGCTTGGGTTATGTCCAACTAGGACAACCTGCGACTACCTTATCTGGTGGTGAAGCGCAACGGGTAAAATTAGCAACAGAACTATCTCGACGCGCCACAGGTAAGACACTTTATTTAATAGATGAACCGACAACAGGGTTATCTTTTTACGATGTCCACAAATTGTTAGATGTGTTGCAACGATTGGTAGATAAAGGTAATTCAATATTAGTCATTGAACACAACTTAGATGTAATTCGTTGTTCTGACTGGGTGATAGATTTGGGGCCAGAAGGTGGCGATAAAGGCGGAGAATTGATTGCTGTGGGGACACCGGAGGAAGTTGCAAAAAATCCCAGGTCTTATACTGGGCAATATTTGCAGCAGGTGTTGCAGCAATATCCGGCGATGAAAAAGTCGTAGGATGCTTTGGTGAAAGCTAACGCATCCTACTACCTCACCACCATATCTAATTTCATACTTGATTTTAAAATATTTAATTTTTGTATGTTGTATTACAGTATGGATGAGTCAACTGTGCATTTTCTAAAGTCCCTAGACCACCATCAGCTTTTCTCTTGATGTGATCTATAGAGTTAAGGCGAGTAGGGAGACAGCCACCACAGATTTTACATCGTGGAGAGCCAGGTAAAGCATCTCTGATAAAAGCTGCTGCTTTTGTCTCTCGTGAGAATTCTTTACTTTGGCTATCACTTGTGTTAATTTTACTTTTAGTTTTTAGAGAGCCAAAACCTTTTTCGATGATGATCTCCTTAATAACATTTTTCTTATCTATTCCTTGCAATAATTTATCAATAATTTTTATATAAAAATCTTTAACCTTCTCTCTTGCTTTGAGCGCATTTCCATTTTTACTGACAATCTGCGGAACCATATCATCTTGCCAAATCACCCATTCAAAATCTTTTCGGACTTGTATAAATTTAGAAAAGTATTTAGTTTTTTCTAAATGTAACATTAAGGTAACGATGCCATAAAATGAGCCTATTTTGGGTTTTCCAGCGCTAGTGTAAAAATATATAATGGGGTGCAAACCCAGAGATGAAGGATGATTGCTATTTATTCTTTGCGCTACTGTTTTGCAATTTTTTAGCAGTTCTACTGTTTTTTCTCCTGTAGGATCGTCTCCTAATTGATTATCTACTTCTATCTTATTAACCATATTGACATATTCTAATATGACTTCAATTTTTTCAGGAGCCGATAGACTTCCTACTATTGGCACGTCTAGAGTTTTAATAGGATTTTTTAGTTTAGGTTCAAAAATAAGTTGATGTATTTCTTGAGCAAGTTGTTCTATTTCATCCTGTTTATTTTGGGAGAAGTCTGACCAATATTTATGTCCATTACCACTTCTCATAATTGCACGAGCAGCAACACCATTAGGTGTCTTTCGTGCCAGTAGTAAACGCATTTCAGTTTCACCAATAGGTGCTGCTTGTTGATTAATTTTAAAAAAAGATGCTTCTGCTTTTTCTGAATTACCTTCAACCCACTGTAGCTGGATACCTAAAGCTCCTAAATTTCTTGCTCTATCAAGAAAATTTTGATCTACTTTTCCTTGATTCTGTGTTAAGGATTGATAATCTTTATAAGAACCTATATTTGCTTTAATAAGCTTCCTTACCTCTTGAGCAGCACTTTTTTGCTCTTCTGTAATATCTCCATCATAAAATTCTTTGGAAATTTTACCATCACCATAGTCATCATTTATCCAAGCTATTAGAGAACTAAGTCGATGTGAGCCATCAATGACAAAATAATAACTACTAGAACTTCTCCAAAGAATAACAGATGGTATTAAATCACCATCTAAAAAACTTTTTATAAACTCACATATTTTCTGAGACTCCCACTCGTTAGTTTCTCTTTGAAAATCAGGTTTGCGTAAAAATGGATAGAAAAAAGAATTTTTTTCTAAATCACGGATAGATATCATAGGAATATTTCTTCCTATATTTTGGCCTTGTTGTCCTTGTACTTCAAATGCTTCTCTCGGTACAAGTGCATCTAGACTGACCTTTAGGCTGTCTTTTACCATCTCTGCTACTTTTTAAGTATAAAATTGCTCTAGTGATTTATTATATATTACAAATATTACAATTTTTATAAGACAAATCGTTGGGATGTAAATAAACAATTGAAGATGCACTCTTATTACTCACACCACCCGCACTCAAATCTGACAGAGTGGGAAATGATGCAGACTTAGCATAAGGCCCATTTCGTAAAATTTTAGCTAGGGTTGTCCTGAGAATGACAGTTGAGGAGAGTTTAGACTTTTTCCAGAATATCCCCAAAGCGATCGCGCTACACATTTCAAGGTTTTTGGCGCTAACTGAACCGTGTTGTGATTTAGCGGAGATCACATAACAAAGTAGTCATGACTTTATGGCATTTTTGTCAAGTCAAAAATTAGAAGCATAAGCTTTCTCTTACAGAAAACTTATGCTTCCACTTTCATCAATTAACGGAGAGGTTTCAGGTGTGAAGAATGGAGCTAAGCGGATTCGAACCGCTGACCCCCTCAATGCCATTGAGGTGCGCTACCAACTGCGCTATAACCCCTTAAAATCCATTATACATAATGGCTTAATTATTAGTACTTTGTCAAGCTTTTTATGGAAACTAAATTTTAAATATCTCATCAAGCACCTAACACTCGCTACGACACTTGCAACAAATAGGTCATACAGTGCCCCATCAAAAAGTAAACGACTAACATGGCAGCAGCAGCCAGAGCAACCAATGTACCAGCCAACATGAGAGAAAATTCTTTACTCTCATAGGCTCTTTCCATTAAGTGCAGCGACCACGCTACCAGGGCTACATCAAAAAGTAAAATAGGAAGCAACATATTTTTTAATATTTGTTAATACTTGTAAAATAATATTAACACCCTTTCAGGGAAGTGTGTCTAACCTCAGATAGATGTCATTAAATGCTAAATGGAGGTTCAGGAGATTAGTCTGACTGGCACATTGCGATCGCGCAAGTAATTCTTAATTTCTGCTACGCTTAATTGTCCGTAATGTAACAGGGATGCGAGTAATGCCGCTTCCGCTTTGCCTTCAGTTAGGGCAGTGTAGATATGTTCACAATTACCTGCACCACCAGAAGCAATGACTGGAATTTCTACAGCATCGGCGATCGCCCGTGTAATCTCGATGTCATACCCGGCTTGGGTTCCATCAGCATCCATACTTGTAACTAATAGTTCTCCGGCCCCCCGTTTTTCAACTTCTTGTGCCCAAAGTAGAGCATCTAAGCCTGTGTTTTCCCTGCCACCCCGCACATACACATCCCAACCTGGATTTTCCGGGTTATTTCTGCGTCTGGCATCAATTGCAACAACTATGCACTGATTACCAAAGCGATCGCTGGCCCGATTAATCAAGTCTGGATCACGCACCGCCGCAGAATTAATACTAACCTTATCTGCGCCCGCTCGTAACAAAGCTTTAACATTTTCTAAGGATTGGATACCACCACCCACAGTCAATGGAATAAAGACCTGTTCAGCAGTTCGGTAGACTACATCTAAAATTGTAGCTCGGTCTTCATGAGTAGCTGTAATATCCAGAAATACTAACTCATCAGCACCGGCTTCGTTGTAAACCTTGGCCAGTTCTACCGGATCGCCTGCATCTTGGAGATTGACAAAGTTAACTCCTTTTACAACCCGTCCCGCCTTCACATCTAAGCACGGTAAGATTCTTTTAGATAACATAATAACTTTTGTACTTCTGGGTAATTGACCGGAATTTAAATTTTAAATTGGCGCGGGTATTTCCAAACGAAAATTTTCACGGACATGGGGCATTGGGCATGGGGGATTATGAAAAAGGGTAAAGGGTAAAGGGTAAAGGGGAAGGGGGAAGGGGTTTGTTTCTTTATCCTTTTCCTTTTAACCTTGTCCCTTTGTCCTCTCATCTCCCCCAGTCCCCAGTCCCCAGTCCCCAATCCCCAGTCCCCACTCCCTAGTCCCTTATAAAGTAGATAGCTGAAATTATGGCGATAATATCCTCGAAAAAACAGCCTCCAGAACCCAACGGAGAACCAAAGCAGCGTCGAGAGTCGGCGAAAGCACCATCCACAGACAATATTTTGCAACCTGAAGCTGCTATTGATGAACAAGATAAACAAGAAGAGGGTATTCGACCGCAGCGATTTGCCGATTACATTGGGCAAAAAGATTTAAAGGATGTGCTAGATATTGCCATCAAAGCAGCTAAGTCTCGTGGTGAGGTACTGGATCACTTGCTGCTGTATGGGCCGCCGGGATTGGGTAAAACCACAATGGCAATGATTTTAGCATCGGAAATGGGGGTAAATTACAAAATTACCAGTGCGCCAGCCCTAGAACGTCCACGAGATATTGTTGGGCTACTGGTAAATCTTAAGCCAGGAGATATTTTATTTGTGGATGAAATTCATCGCCTCTCGCGGATGACGGAGGAAATTCTCTATCCGGCGATGGAAGATTATCGCTTAGATATTACTATTGGGAAGGGTTCCAGCGCTCGTATTAGAAGTTTGCCGCTGTCAAAGTTTACCCTAGTAGGGGCTACAACCCGTGTAGGCGCTTTAACTTCACCACTGCGCGATCGCTTCGGTTTGATTCAAAAACTCCGATTTTACGAAGTTGACGAACTGACTAAAATTGTACTGCGAACTGCTCAATTACTCAAAACTCCTGTTACAGAAGATGGTGCCGCAGAAATTGCTCGTCGGTCACGCGGAACCCCACGGATTGCCAATAGGCTACTAAAAAGAGTGCGTGATTATGCGGAAGTAAAAATATCTGGTGAGATTACTGAAAATATTGCATCTGAGGCATTGCAACTATTTCAAGTAGATCCCTGCGGTTTAGATTGGACAGATCGCCAAATGCTGAGTGTGATAATTGAACAATTTAACGGTGGGCCAGTGGGGTTAGAAACAATGGCAGCAACGACGGGTGAAGATACCCAAACCATTGAAGAGGTATACGAACCTTACCTCATGCAAATTGGGTATTTAACTCGGACTCATCGTGGCAGAATGGCGACTAAGGCAGCATACAAGCATTTGGGATTCACGCCGCCTAATGAACAGTTGTCATTATTGTAATTATGGGTATGGGGCAATTCAATTTTGGATTTTAGATTTACAATTTTGGATTGAATTCCAATCTAAAATCCAAAATCTAAAATCTAAAATTTTTACTCCCCACTCCCCATCTTCAAGATAAACACAGGTAAACCTAGATGATTAAGTTGATTGGTATTTTTCTCAGTCTGTTACTTGTGTTTGGCTGGGGTACACCAGTCATGGCACAATCTCAAACGTCCAACATTACTGAAGAACAGTTAAAACAAGGTGATGAGTGGGCAAATCAAGCATTTACAGCGACGAATCAAGGTGATTTTGCGACGGCTGAAACTTACTGGACAAAAATTATTGACGAATTTCCCACTAATGCAGGGGCGTGGAGTAACCGGGGAAATTCGCGGGTGAGTCAGAATAAGTTACAAGAGGCGATCGCAGATTATAACAAAGCCATAGAACTAGCACCAAATGTCACCGATCCATATTTAAATCGGGGGGCGGCGTTGGAAGGGATGGGAAAATGGGACGATGCGATCACAGATTATAATCATGTCTTAGAACTCGATCCTAACGATGCAATGGCGTATAACAATCGCGGCAATGCCAAAACAGGTTTAGGAAAATGGGAAGATGCGATCGCAGACTACAAAAAATCTAATGAGATAGCCCCAAATTTTGCCTTCGCCCGTGCAAACTACGCCCTTGCTCTTTATGAAACAGGTCAAAAAGAGCAAGCAATCCGCGAGATGCGAAATATTGCCCGTAAATACTCCAAATTTGCTGATGTGCGTGCCGCCCTCACAGCTGCATATTGGGTGAATGGAGAACAAGGTGAAGCCGAAAGTAACTGGGTAGCAGCTTATGGACTTGATAGCCGCTACAAGGATATCGACTGGGTAAAAAATATCCGCCGTTGGCCTCCCAGCCTAGTTACAGCTTTGGATAAGTTCTTGAAAATCAAATAGAGGCATTGATCATGACTCATTTCGGCATCATCTGTCCTGGTGCAGCAACCGGCCCCCTCAACACTATGCTTCCCTTGGGGCAGGAACTTCAACGGCGTGGGCATCGCGTCACCCTCTTCGGAACACTCGATATTCAACCCAAAGCACTAGCAGCAGGAATAGAATTCCAAGCAATTGGCGAAAAAGATTTTCCCTCTGGCTCCACAGCAGAATCCTTTACAAAATTAGGTCAACTACGTGGATTGGCTGCGTTTAAATACACTATTGAACTGCTCAAACGTGTTTCATCTGTGACACTCCAAGAGGCTCCAGCAGCAATTAGAGCAGCAGGTGTAGAAGCTTTGCTAGTAAACCAAAGTTCAGTAGAGGGAGGGACAATTGCCGAGTTTCTGAAAATTCCTTTCATCACTGTGTGCAGCGCTGTGGTGCTAAATCGAGAACCTAGCGTTCCTCCTTTTTTCACAACTTGGAAGTATAGTCCAGCTACGTGGGCACGCTTACGCAACCAAATGGGTTACACGTTACAGAATAACGTCGTCAAACCACTTCAAGATTTGATCAATGAATATCGTCGAGAGTGGAAATTACCCCTGTACTCTAGTCTTAAAGATAGTTACTCTCCACTTGCTCAAATAAGTAATGCACCTGCTGAGTTTGAATTTCCCAGAGAAGAATTACCTCCTTGGTTCCATTTCACGGGAAGCTATCATACTTCAGCCAGTCGAGCAACTGTTTCTTTCCCTTATGAAAAATTGACGGGGAAACCGTTAATTTACGCTTCGATGGGAACATTGCAAAATCGTCTGATTTGGGTTTTTCAGACTATTGCTTCAGCTTGTGAAGATTTGGATGCTCAGTTAGTGATTTCTTTAGGAGGTTCTGCTAAACCAGAATCATTACCAGACTTGGCAGGAAATCCTTTAGTAGTTGAGTATGCACCTCAATTAGAAGTGCTGGAAAAAGCTACCCTCATGATTACTCATGCGGGAATGAATACAACAATGGAATGTCTCAAAAAAGGAGTGCCAATGGTGGCGATTCCAGTTGCTAATGACCAGCCAGGAGTAGCAGCGCGTATCGCTTGGACAGGGGCAGGTGAGCTTGTCACCTTAAAGAAACTGAATGTTTCTACATTAAAAAATGCTGTTAGACGGGTGTTAACAGAAGAATCTTATAAACAGAATGCCCTGAGATTACAAGCAGCTACTCTCGGTGCTGGGGGGGTAAGTCGAGCCGCTGATATTATTGAGCAGGCTGTTGCTAACGGCAAGCCTGTCTTGGCTTAAACACAATAATAAAAATGAAGTTGATGATGAGTTCGGACTCGTTTCATCAACATCTTTCATGATGTATACTTCCCTGGCGATCGCATTCTCAAACTTTCTAAACAAAACTAGTTTCTCGAACTACCTGATTTTGCTGGCGTTTCCCAGTCACCACCATCTTTACGCCACCTGCTGGGCTAAATAGCAAACCCTTACGTACTGGCTGCACTGGTTTGCTATCAGCCAGTTCCATCTCCCAGTGAGACAGCACTTTTGCCAACACCAGTTTCATTTCAAACAAGGCAAATGCCATTCCAATACAGCGACGGTTCCCGCCACCAAAGGGTAAATACTCATAAGGAGAAAATTGCCGTTCCAGAAAACGCTCTGGCTTAAATTGCTTCGACTCTGGATATAAATCTTCTCGATGATGGGTCAAATAAATAGAGGGAATGATCAAAGTCCCAGGTTCAAAGTTATATTCCCCAATTTGTAGCGGTGATTTAACCAATCGATTTAGTCCCGATACCGCTACTGGGTAAAGGCGTAGGGTTTCAGAACAGACAGCATTCAAATAAGGCAATCGGAAAATGGCATTTGGGTCTGGTTGTTCACCCAACTTATCTAGTTCTTGCAGCAGTTTTTCCCGCACCTGCGGCTGATGATGAATCCAGTACAGCGCCCATGATAAGGAAGTTGCTGTAGTTTCGTGACCCGCTACTAATAAGGTCATCAGTTCATCACGTAATTCCAAGTCTGTCATCGGCTCTCCTGCTTCATCACGAGCAGCCATCATCAAAGATAGAATATCAGTTCGAGATGGATCGGGTTGTGCTTTGCGCTCTTGAATCTGGGCATAGATAAGTTCATCAATTTGCTGCCGTAAACGCAAGTATTTCCCCCAAGGACTCCACGCTCCTAAATCCTGTCGCAGTGATGGGAAAAGAAGTAGAACTGTTCTTAAAATAGGGATTTTGGGATTCAGGATTGCAATCAGGAATTCGTTGAGTTTCTCGTAACGTGGCCCATCTTCCAGACCAAATACAGCCTTCAAAATTACTTGGAAAGAGATTGCTTGCATTGATGACAGAACTGCAAAGTTTTCTCCAACCTGCCACTGATTAGTTACTTGCTCAGTGATATTGCAGATTAATTCACCATAAGCTAGCATTCGTTCCCCATGTAAGGGTGGTGTCAATAGCTTTCGTTGTCGCTGATGAGGCTTTCCTTCCAGCGCCAGTAGCGATTGCCGTCCTAATAAAGGCGCTTGAATTCCTGCTGACTCACCGGAGTCTAACTGTTTTGGGTCTGTAGTAAAAATCTGCCCAATCGTTTGAGGATTGCTAATGAAAACTTGAGGAGCAACATTTTGTCCTAGCTGAAGAGTGAAGATATCACCATAACGTTTAGCACAGTCTTCGATGTATTCTAAGGGATTAGTCAGCCATTGATACATCTGTACCCAAGGGTGAGTTTGAGGGCCGTTAGGTAGTTTAAGTGCAGACATTTCTATTAATCTCCCAATGATTAAAGCAAAATTGTTATCAGCCAGTCATTCATGCACCCGTAGCTTGATTAATCTTAGAACACAGATTGGGGAGATGAACTGACCAATTTTTGAATCTGCCTTGGGGTTAATTCTTGCACATTAGGCAAAACTACTGCTGCTCCTGCTGCTATCAATGTCTCACTGTATGCATCACTACGCGCTGCTGTTTCTTGCACGTGGGGGGGTAAAACGCCTACACCAAGCCAAGTGCGAGTAGAATCTAAACTCCGTGCTTTCTCGACGGTATACATATCTGCTACCGTATCTCCTACGTATAGGATCGCTAATTTTTCCTCAATTCCATTTTCTAACTCACGAACTGTAGCGAAAAGTCCCGTAGGGTCAGGTTTCCCCGGTGCATCTTCCATCGCAATCAACACTGGAGATTCCAAACCCAGCCGTTTTTCTAAGACATAGTTCGCGGAAGCACGAGTTGCACCGCTGAAAAATCCCCAAGCAATACCCGCTTTGGTAAGTTGTTCTAAATAGCTAGGTTGCAATAACAAAGGTTCATTACAGATATACCCAGTAAAATTATTTGAGTCTGGGCCGCGGTAACGGGATTGAAAAAAAGCAACGATCGCAGTGTAATCTAGTTGCAGTTGCTCACGGCTCTGTTTTTGGGTTTCAAAGTAGCGGTAAATTAATTCCTGCGATGCTTCCCAATCGTTATTCCATACACCTTCAGACTTGAGTTGGTCAATATCCAGTGGGGTTGGACGATATGCTTGGGTAGTAAAATATTCTACGGTATCTGCGATCGCACGGCGATAAGAACCGCTAACATCGCGCACAACGCCATCAATATCGAAAATAGCGATCGCCTTTACAGAAGTTTTTTGAGTCATGGAGTAGGAAGCAAAAGAGTTTTACATCATCATAAAACGTGAGATCATGACTCAGGTAAAAAATCGGGGTTGAGAGATTGCTCTGGCGTGAAGGGAGATTTTTCGGGGAAGGTAGCGATGGCTAATCCAGTTTCAATTACAGCCAGCCGTCTAGCTGTTTGATAGCTTTCATCGAAAACCTGATCAAAGTGAGGCTTCAAACTGGGACTTTCCTTAAGTGCCTTTTGAACTCGCCTGCGGTGTTCCAAAATTGTGTACTGCCAACTTTTCGAGCGCCTTTCAGTTTGAATTTGGTATTTGAGCAGATGCATCAGCAACACTTCCAGATTGCTCTCCAATGCCCGCTTTTCACTTCTCCCCATCGTTTCAATTTCTTCAATCAGGTTGTCTAAGTCCAGTTGTGTGAATTTTTTTTGTTTGAGCAGTTCTGCCGTGGTTTGAATCCACAGGTAAAAGTCTTGCTCGTACAAATCTGAACCAGATGTTGTTTGAGATTGGGGCAGTTGGGCAGTCACGTCGCTTCGCTCCGAATTCAAAATTAAAAAGTGATTATGGCTCAGGTAAAAAATCGGGGTTGAGAGCTTGCTCTGGCGTGAAGGGAGATTTTTCTGGGAAAATAGCCAAATGCAATTCAGTTTCATCGGCAGCCAAGAGTCTAGCATCGTCATAACATAGCCCAAAAACCTCATCAAAATATGGTTTGAGGCTAGGACTTTCTTCTAGAGATTGTCTGATGCGTTTGCGATGCTCCCGAATTGTTGCTCGCCAACTACCAGAGCGCTTCTCGGCTTGATATTTATACTTCAATAGGTGCATTAGCACCACTTCCAAATTGCTTCTAAGTGCTTTCTTTTCACTCCTGCCCATTGTTTCAATTTCTTCAATCAAATTTTCCAAATCCAGTTCTGTGAGCCGACCTTGCTTGAGCAGTTCTGCGGTGGTTTGAATCCACAGGTAAAAATCTTGCTCATACAAACCTGAACCAGATGTTGTTTGAGATTGGGGCAGTTGGGCAGTCACGTCGCTTTGCTCCGAATTCAAAATTAAAAATTCAAAATTAATAATTCCCGGTCTTTGTCGGTCATAAGCCTCTCTTTTAGCGCCGACTACACCTTATGCTAGCCCAATCCAATTACTGTTTGGTCATTTGATAGAGTATTGCGTTAAAATAAGCGATCGCTATCCTAGTTAAGTAATGCCCGGAAATTCCCGGAGGTGTGATTGACCAAGTTTATTTTGAAAATTTTGTGGTTAGACGAAAACGTTGCTCTAGCAGTCGATCAAATTGTCGGCAAAGGCACCAGTCCCTTGACTAAGTACTTTTTTTGGCCCAGAAATGATGCCTGGGAAGAGTTAAAAAAGGAATTAGAGTCCAAACATTGGATTACTGATGTGGATCGTGTCGAGTTGCTTAATAAAGCAACAGAAGTGATTAACTACTGGCAAGAGGAAGGCAGAAACCGTCCAATGGCAGAAGCTCAGTTGAAATTTCCAGAAGTTGCCTTCACAGGTAGCGCCTGATATTACAACTAGCTGTTGTCCTGTTCTACAAGCTGCCACAGTTTGATAGTCTTGTCCCGGCTGCCACTTGCAATTAATTGTGTAACTTTGTTCACAGCAACAGCAGATACTGAGTCTACATGACCAGAGAGAGTAACAATCTCTTCTGCTGTGCTTACCCTCCAAAGTTTAACTGTTTTGTCGCAACTTGCACTTAGGAGCGTTTCGCCATCGGCAGTAAAAGCCACAGCCACCACAGACCAAGAATGGCCTACAAGTGTGCAAATTAGCTGACCTGTGTTTACGTCCCACAATTTAATAGTGTTATCATCACTACCCGTCGCCAAAATTTTCCCATCGGGACTAAAAGCGACTGTCAAAACCGCCCATGCATGACCCGAAAGGGTGCTTAACAAGCTATAGCATGGGCGGTTTTGAAGTTCTTTGTGGGAACCTGCTAATGCAGATATCTGCCACAGGCGAATTGTTCTGTCATAACTAGCGCTGGCTAAAAGCTGTCCTTGGGGACTAAATGCTACTGAATTTACCTGTAATTGGTGTCCAGTTATGGTGCAAATTTCTGTGCCAGTATTGACATCCCAGAGTTTGATTGTCTTATCCCAGCTACCACTAGCGAGAATCTGCCCATCTGGACTGAAAGCAACTGATTTGACAGCGTGTGAGTGTCCCAATAAGGTGCAGATTTCCTCTAATGTTTCAACCTGCCACAATTTGATCGTTTTATCGTCGCTAGCAGTTGCCAGAATTTTCCCATCAGGACTGAAGGTAACTGATTTTACGGCTTGGGAATGTCCTGATAAGTTAGCTAGGACTTTTTTAGTATTTAAATCCCACAATTTGATGTTTTTGTCATCGCTAGCACTGGCTAAAGTGTAACAGTCGGGACTGATGGCAAGGGCATTCACACTACTCAATGTCCCAGAATGCCCCGTTAAGGTATGCAAGCATCGCCAAGGAGGATTTGGAAATTTCAAATTTTGAGTTTTATATTCGACCCCCATTGCTTGCAAAACTTCATCAGCCGATTGAAAGCGCTGGTTAAGAGCATTTTGCAGCAGCTTGTCAAGGATTTGCGCCAAGCGATTGCTTATTCCACTTGTAAGATAATCTCGCCAAACCCAGCAATCATTGGCAATATCAAATAAATCAAAGGGAGGAATCTGGGTAAGTAAGTAAATACAAGTTACACCCAAGCTATATAAGTCACTAGCAAAAACCGCTTTTCCCCTTGTTTGTTCTGGTGCAGCGTATTCTGGACTGCCGATACTGGTTTCGGATGTTAGCCGATCAATTTCTGTGACGATTTTAGCACTGCGAAAATCGACTATGAAAAAGTTTCCCTTCTTGGTAATTGGGGATCTACGGATGATATTTTGGGGTTTAATATCGCGGTGGATGATATGGCGATCGCTAATAAGTTGCAAAACTGGCAACACATCTTCTAAAAGTTGCCAAATTTGAGTTTCATTAAAAGCGCCTTCCTCTTCAACCACCTGAGCTAAATTAGTACCTGTAATAAACTCCTGCACTAAATAAAAATGCCCTTTCTGTTGAAAATAAGCCAATAAAGCGGGAATTTGCGGGTGCTTTCCTAATTCTTCTAGCTGTTGCGCCTTTTGCTGAAAAGTTTCAAATGTTTCGTATTCCAGCGATAATTCTTGAACAACGCAAGGAACTGGCGGAAACTGACCTTCATCAACAGCAAGGAAAGTTTTACAGAATCCTCTTTTACCAATCTGCTTGAGTAAACGATAACGTTCTTGTAAAAGCAAAATTTATCCGTCAGAGTTACAGGCAGCCAGAGCGAATAGAATTCGCGGCTATACAAACTAACTAATACCATTTCACTTTAATAATGATACAAATACGTGGGTAGGGGTTTAGCACTGCGAAACCCCTACGAAAAATCTATATGTATCAAGATTTTCGTGAAATGATATTAGTCCGCAGAGGCGGACTAAGGAAAATTGAGGGTTTGAAACCCACGGAGGTGGATTTTGCTTGTATAGACGCAGTTTATCAAAAAAGTAAAGGTTCAAAACCGTACTTTGTCCCGCTACGCTAACGTCCGTTGTGGGCGAAAAAATCCTTGTATCTCAAGGTAGGGAAAAACCCCACCCCTAGTGTCGGGCTGAGTTTAATTGCGTTAGCGGAGCGGGGCGTTAGCAAGAGTGCGAATTGCGTTAGCGCAGCGTTAGCGAGTCTTCGAGCGTCATTGCGAATTGGATTTATAACCGCCCTTTTAACGTTAAGTTGACTTATCCGCCGGAAAATTCACAACTATCGGTGGAATACCGTTTTCTGTGGTTGGTTGTGCTTTGTTAACTACTGGTTGTGGATGCAAAGGTGTTGGTGTCAATTCCCCCTTACCAGTTTGATTCCATAAAATCATGGATAGTAACCCATCCACTAAGCCGTTATTGCTACCGTTGCTGCCAACTAAGACATCTGGTATCAAGCGGACATGGCGATCGCCGATAATCTGCATCAGTTGCATTGCTGTATAACCTTGTGGCCCCAAGGCTTCCACACCAGCGCGGTAAGTTTCGGCTTTGGCGTTACCTGTAGCACGAATACCTTCAGCCTCAGCAATTGTCCGGAGTTTTGTCCCCTCGGCTTCACCATTTGCCTCTTTGATTTGGGCTTGGGCTTTTAGATCGGCAATATGTACACTCTGCTCCGATTTCACCATTTCTTGCTGGATATTAGCCAGTGCCGTTTCCCGAACAAGTTGCTGCCGTTGGGTTTGCGCCATCTGCTGGACTTCATAAGTCTTGCGTTCTTCTTCGGCAATTTTCCGGTCTGTCTGTGTCTGCATTAACGACGCTGGTGGCTGAATATCACCAATGAGGGTGTCGATCGCTTGCACGTCATAAGCCCGCAATGCTGTTTTAATATACTCAGCAGCCTCAGTTTGTCGTTCACTTCGAGCAGTCAGAAAGTCTAGTACAGTACAGTTTTGGGCTGAGTTGCGGAAATAATTACCGATAGTTGGTTCCAATACATGGTCTACCAGATTTTGCATTGCACCAACGCGAGAAATTACCTTCGGCGCATCTAAAGCACCCACATGGATAATTTGCGCTACTTCTAAATCAAAAGCAAACCCATCACGCGATCGCACTGTCAAGGAAGCTAGTTGAGCATCATAGCTGTGACGTTCTGTGCGACCTGACCAGTTTAAGACAATGTTGGTCGTTGGTACTAGTTCCATCTTCATGATCCGGGAATTAATCGGGTGCTTACCAGGATATAGCGGTTCGACCCATACGCCCTTATGTCCCTGATTAACCAAGTTACCGTGGGTGAAAGCTGCACCGCTGACATCTTGATGTGCCTTACCCACGAAAGAAATTACCACACCCACATACCCAATGGGAATTTCCGTCATCGGCACTTGTTCAACCTGGACAAACCAAGGGTTCAAGTTCCAAGAACCAGAAAGCAACGTTTGCTCTTGTAAGCCTCTCCGCCCACCGCCATTAATAAATTTCTGACCATTTTGGAAGTTGTCGTGTCCGTCAATTGTGGGGCCTGCGAGTTCACCAGCAGAAATTGGCAAACCATCTAAGGTAGTGACAATGCCAACTTTGTCCGATGCCAGACTGTACACCCGCAACTGTTCTGGAGTCATGCCATGAGCGCTGGCATTTGATGCCATGATGACTTTAAATAGGGCAGTGTTGATCCGGTACGTACCTGCGGTGAGAAAACCCATTTGTCGCCCTTTTTCCCCGCCTTCGGTGAGGAATTTTCGAGCATCTTGAAAGTTGTCACAACTGACGATTTTACCCAAAATCCGCTCTGGGGGGTTGGATGCGCCATCTGCTGCCACAATCAAAGCGATTTCCCCTTGGGGAACGACAATTACCGTCTCTTTCTTTACAGAATACTGCCAAGGCCAATAGCCCCAGTGCCAACCAGGAGCTAAAGTATCTGCCTGTAAGCCCGCTTCCCCGTTGAGGGCAATCAAACTGCCGGCGGGGAGTCCACGCCCGGAAAGGGTAAATTTCCTAACTACAATGCCTACTTCGCGTTCACCAATGACTACAAGTCCGCCAAAGAACAGGGGGACGAATATGACGAAACCCCCGACGAGTAGGATGGGAACCGTTACAAAAGGATCAATTCCAGCAGCTTGATATTGAGTCCTGCTAGTTTGTAATTGGGCAATATTTGGTTTGGTCTGATTTAGCTGGACAGTTGCCGAAGTAATTTCTTTTGCAGTAGATATTTTTACGGTAGTAGCATTAGTAGAATGAATACTACTAGCGTTCGTCATTCGCGTAGCGTCTCGTAGAGAAGACGTTGGCGCAGCCATCGCTAATGTTGCTACGATAGATGCTGCAAAAAGAGCTACCTTATTTTGTTTACGAGTACCAAGCAAAGATGAAAAGCTTTTCATAATTTGTGCCCATTTGGGCAACTAATTAGTTAAGTTAACACTTCACCAAGGCTGGCCTCGATTTCTTAAACTTGACGTAATTTTTTTAAAAGTTTAGGACTTACGCACTGTACAACTTAATCATGGTATGCATATACGAAAATGGGTCGTTTCAGCCTTTTATTAATCGTTCTTCGATGGTCATCTGTAGGGGTTTAGCAATGCTAAACCCCTACGACAGACGTGCTTTTTCAAAGAACCCATATTTGGTATTTTCTGTCAATGCGTAAGTCCTAAAGTTAATAGATCAGGAGTCAGAATTCAGAATTCTGACTTCTGAATTCTGAGTTCTCTTTAATAAATATTTTGTAGGTTGGGCAATATCCAACCTACAAAGTGGAAATATAAAGTTAAATTAGACCAAACCGCCAGCTGCTTGAAACCGAGCGCGGGCACGTTTGAAGGCTTGGTTTGCCTGGATTTGGGCTTGGCGATCGTCTCCTGCAACTTGATTCAGACGCGCTTCTGCTTGGTTGTAAGCAGTACGGGCTTCATCAAGGTTAATTTTGTCGCCACGTTCAGCGCCATTAACCAGAATTGTCACTTCATTTTCTTCGACTTCGGCAAAACCGCCCAAAAGAGCGATCGCTTGCCAATTCTGATTTTTAGCGGCGCGGACTCGCATTACACCAGTATCCAGGGCGGTCAAAAGTGGTGCGTGTCCAGTTAAAATGCCTAGTTGACCAGTAGTGCTAGGCAAAACTACTTCTTCAGCGGGGGCATCCCATACTGTTTTGTCTGGGGAAATTACACGAACGGTTAATGTCATTTGTCTTTTGTCCTTTGTCTGTTGTCTTTTGTCCTTTGTCTTTTGTCTTTTGTCATTTGTAATTGCCATTAGTCATTAGCACTTGAACTAATGACTAATGACTAATGACCAATGACCAATGACCAATGACCAACGACTAATGACTAACCTTTGATTTTTGCAGCTTTAGCGATCGCTTCGTTGATGTCACCAACCAAGTAGAAAGCCTGTTCTGGCAGATCATCCAACTCACCAGACAGAATCTTTTGGAACCCTTTGATGGTGTCTTCCAACTTCACGTACTTACCAGGAGAACCGGTGAATACTTCTGCGACAAAGAATGGCTGAGACAAGAAACGCTCAACTTTCCGGGCCCGCGCTACGATGAGACGGTCATCTTCAGACAATTCATCTAGACCAAGAATGGCGATAATGTCTTGGAGTTCTTTATAACGTTGCAGAGTTGATTGCACCGCCCGCGCAGTATTGTAGTGTTCGTCACCTACAATGTTGGGCTGGAGCATGGTGGAAGTTGAATTGAGCGGGTCAACTGCGGGATAAATTCCCTTAGCTGCCAAACCGCGAGACAGTACTGTTGTACCGTCCAAGTGGGCGAAGGTGGTAGCAGGTGCGGGGTCGGTGAGGTCATCCGCAGGTACGTACACTGCCTGAATGGAGGTAATAGAACCCTCTGTAGTTGAGGTAATCCGCTCTTGCAGTTCACCCACGTCAGTTCCCAATGTGGGCTGATATCCTACCGCTGAAGGCATCCGACCCAGTAGCGCCGATACTTCCGAACCTGCTTGTACAAACCGGAAAATGTTGTCAATAAACAACAGCACGTCCTGCTTGTTCACATCGCGGAAGTACTCTGCTACTGTCAATCCCGAAAGACCAACCCGCATTCTGGCTCCGGGTGGCTCGTTCATTTGACCGTAAACTAGAGCAATTTTTGATTCGTTGAGGTTGTCATTGTTGATAACCCCAGACTCAATCATTTCGTTGTAAAGGTCATTACCTTCACGGGTGCGCTCACCCACGCCAGCAAAAACGGATACTCCACCGTGCTGGGTAGCGATGTTGTTGATCAACTCCATCATGATCACGGTCTTACCAACACCAGCCCCGCCGAATAGACCAATCTTACCGCCGCGTCGATAGGGAGTCAGAAGGTCAACAACTTTAATCCCAGTCTCAAACACCGAAGGTTTGGTTTCCAGGTCAGTAAATTTGGGAGCAGAACGGTGGATGGGTAGAGTCGCCTCAGCATTTACTGGGCCTCTGTTGTCCACAGGTTCGCCAAGGACGTTGAAAATTCGACCCAAGGTGGCTTTACCAACTGGTACGGTAATGGGAGCGCCTGTATCGGTGACTTCAAAACCGCGCACTAAGCCTTCGGTGGAACTCATCGCAACAGTTCTCACCTGGTTGTCGCCCAGCAATTGCTGTACTTCAACGGTGATGTTGATTTCCTGTCCAGCTTCGTTGGTGCCTTTGATTTTCAAAGCGTTGTAGATTTGTGGCAATTTCCCGCCGGGAAATTTAACGTCTACAACTGGGCCAATGATTTGGGTAATGTAGCCAATGTTTGTTTTTTCTGCGGTTGTGACCATGCTGCGCCTAATGAGTGAAGCTAGATTTCAGATAAGGTCGTAGAAGACATTAAGAATAAGGAATGTCACCTTTCACTCTAGCACCGGACGGGGACATAACTCTCTTAGTAATTCCTTAAAAAGGAGTTTGGCGGCTGTGGTTGTAGTCCTCATCCTGGACTTGATCCCTAATCTCATTTTTCAGATGCGATCGCCATAGCTATAAGACTTTGTAGCGAAAAATGCCGCTCTGTTAAATTCCCGATTTGCACAGGAGTCAGGAATCAAGAGTCAGAATTCATTGAAAGCGACGGGAAACTCCATCCTGCAAGTGGCGTGGAGAGGGATGTCGCCCCGTCGCTTGGGGCACTGGGCATGGGCCAAACAGGTAACATCTTCCCTATACCCTATGCCCGATTCCCCATGCCCAAAAACTCCATCCCGTAAGTGGCGTAGAGTTTTTCATTTGAGTATTCTGACCGAAAAAGCGGATATCTTCTCTGTAAAAGCTATGTATTATTACGTAGAAAATAGCAAGATAGTCTCATAGAGAGCATCCAGATTGCTGAATTCTGTATTCTTCTTCAAGCTTTAGTAGCCGCATTCTGTGGCTGTTTACGCTTCACAAAAGAAGTAGCACTAAAAGCTCCTAATGCGAAGAAACCCAACATGGAAGTTGGTTCGGGAACAGATTGACTACTAAATGTAAAATTATCTACTGTATAAGTATTTCCACTATCTTGAAATGTGATATATGAAATATCTGGAGCAGTAAGAGATAGAAATATATTAGGCAATAAACCTGTGCCGGCATCTTGAAAGTTAGCCCCACCCGTTGATACTGCACCTAAAATAGAATTATCAGAAGCATAAGCTGTCAAAGTAACATTTGTAGTTCCAGTTACAAAACCACCCACAGATGACCAAAGCGAATTTACAGCATCAACACGGATAATCCCATTACCAAGAGAAGGATTATCATAAATTAAGTTATTCGCAGAGACGGGTGGAAACAAAGAATTTAAGCTTGAACCTAATTGGAGAATTGATGCTGTACCGTTAAAGTCTACACCTTGATTCAGGAATTGGTTATCAACAATCTCAAGATCCAACAAGCTATCAAAGTCAATCACAGTGTCTACTGCTTGTGCCTTTCCTAATCCTAGTGTCGCCAGAGTGAGACAAGTTACTCCAGCAGTAGCTAGGTATAACTTTTTCATAACGGTGGATATTGTCATAAAACAAATGTCCTTAAGTATTGAGGATGTTAAGAGTAAAATTGCTATACATTACCAGTTGACAGAAACTTGCCAGCGAAATTAGGCAAAAATCTCCCACTGATTCAGCCTTTGGCAGCGATCGCACACACAAGCAGTAATTGCTATGACATTGACATAGCATTAGCTTGATTTCAGCCACATATATAACCATTGTTATTATTGTTAAACTGAATTTAAAAAACAAGTATTATTACTGATATTCACTAAAAATTTACACGAATAATTTATTGTTTTCTAAAATAGAAAAACTGTCAAAAACATGGTGTATAAGGTTTTTATAGCGATTATTTGCTATTGCTCAATTAATAACTATATAAAAATTGTATAAATTTATAGGATTTCACGTGTAAAAATACATGCTTACGCTAAGTAATATGCTATACAAACTGAGCACTTTTCATCTGAGTGCAGCCCGTCCTAAAAGTTAGTTGGCAATAGGTACATATCCAGCTATCTACAAACGACATTTCCAAAACCTCTGAATATCCATAAGATAAAGATAGATCCAAAAAACTGTTTTTAGCCAAGCCGTTATGCCTGAGTTAGGCGTAGCTGCGGTCATCCTCACACTTCCACCGAGCAACAGCTTATGAATTTCTCGTCAGCACGACAATATTTTTACCAGGAGATTCAGCAGTCTGACGAGGACATTGACTTAGCAAAAGCAGCTTTGTATATTGCACAAGAAGAATATCCCAAGCTAGACCAAGAAGAATACCTCAATGCCCTTGATACAATGGCATGGGAGTTACAAGAACGCCTACCTGATTCACGATATCCTCTGCGGATAGTTCAAAGTATTAATCAATATCTTTACGAGGATTTAAAGTTTTCTGGTAATAAAATTGACTATTACGACCCGCGCAACAGCTTTTTGAATGATGTAATTGACCGCCGACTGGGAATTCCCATTACCTTAGCGCTAGTTTACCTAGAGGTTGCTCGACGGATTGATTTTCCGATGGTGGGTGTGGGAATGCCAGGACATTTCCTCATTCGCCCAGATATTCCAGATATAGAGATTTTCGTCGATGCTTTCAATGGCGGTGAAATAATATTTGCCCAAGATTGCGAAGAACGGCTATCTCAACTTTATCAGCAGCCGGTGACGCTACAACCAGAATTTTTAGCCGTAGTCAGTAATCGGCAATTTTTGGCAAGGATGCTGACAAATTTAAAATTTATTTACCTCAAACAGCAAGAGTTAGAAAAAACACTGGCAGCGGTTGAACGAATTTTATTGTTGTTTCCTGGTTTAACTTTAGAATTGCGCGATCGCGGTTTGATCTACTATCAACTAGGTTACTACCCCCAAGCCGTAGACGACTTACAAAATTATTTAGCAAAAGTTCCCGATGCCGAGGATGCATCTGTGATTCGGCGGCTACTTACCGAGTTGGGTAAAGATGGGTAGGGAGGGGGGAGTGGCGAGGAGGGGGAGTAGGGGGAGTAGGGGGAGAAATAAGAACCAATGCCCAATGCCCAATGCCCAATGCCCAATTACGAATTTTCTGCGACTCGTTTGAGGCGGCGCAACTGGGCTTGCATATCTGCTTTTGTCCAAGATGCGGCAAAGGTGTTAAAACCCCAACTTACTAATGGGTTAGGGATATCGTACTCAAAGCGATTGAGTAGGAGCGTTCCCTTTTCTGTGGGTTGACATTCCCAGCGATCGCGTCCTTGAAAAAATCCCTGAAATTCCCAGACTACTAAACCCGGTTGTCGTTCGACAACTACGCTATTCAAGGTGGGTTTTAGTAGAGGAATTTGAATGATAAAACGACTTTCACTGCCGATATCCGTACTCCAAGCTTCGCCCACAGGTTCGCAACGCAAGACGGGGTTGAGCCAACGGTGCATGAGGGTTAAATCACTAATACAGCGCTCCACCACCGTAGCTGTAGCATTAATTTGAATCGATTGTTCCAAAACTTGGGACATTCTACTTTTTTATGCTGTTGCTCCACTTAGAATAACCCAAAATCAAGCACTTTCAGCATATTAATTGAGTATTGAGCATTTATCCAAATCATAAATAAAATGAGTTTACAGGTAATTTGCTGGTAAATTGATAGGCAAAACACTAGTAAACTTACTGGGGTGCAACATTATTCATTCAAACACCCTCTAGGCATCTCATAAGTATCTCCAGTGTTTTTGGTAAACACCTAAAAACCTTAATACCGGAAAACCATGAACACAACTTGGCAGGGAATAACCCAGTTGATAGATATTGGTTTATCGATGAGGGGACAGCAATTTTTGGCACAGTCGCCCAGCCTACAACCGGTGCAACCAGCAGTGAATCAAGGAATCGCTGATGTGCAAGGTATTGTTCAGCAGTTGATTCTGTTTACACCCCGTCTACTGGGGGCGGTAGCAATTTTACTAGTAGGTTGGCTAATTGCTGCGATCGCAGCAGCGGTGACGCGAGGAATCCTCAATCGGACAAACATAGATAACCGTATTGCCTCTGGGATAACGGGTCGTCAAGATGTTCCACAGGTGGAGAAAATCATCTCCACTTTAGTTTTTTGGAGCATTATCCTGTTGACGGCGGTAGCTGTTTTACAGACATTGGATCTGGAGATAGCTTCTCGACCCCTGAATAATTTTCTCAATCAACTTATTGGCTTTTTGCCAAAGTTGGTTGGTGCGGGAATCCTTTTGGGAGCCGCCTGGTTTTTAGCGACCATTGTGAAGATTATCACTGTCCGTTCATTACAGGCATTCAATCTGGATGAGCGTTTGAATCCAGAACCAGAAGACAGGACACCCAGCCTTAATCAGCTGTCTCTAAGTGAGACAATTGGCAATGCTCTGTATTGGTTTATATTTTTACTGTTTCTCGCACCAGTTTTAGATACTCTCGGACTCAGGGAGGCTCTACAACCAGTACAAGCTCTAATTACAGAAGTTCTGCTAATTCTGCCGAACATTTTAGCGGCAATATTAATTGCTGTAGTTGGCTGGTTCATAGCTAATGTGGTAAGGCGGATTGTGACGAACTTGTTGGCGACAACTGGGATCGATCATTTAGGTAGTCGGTTGGGATTATCTGCGTCTGCGGGAGTGCAGCCTCTATCGAATATTCTCGGCACAGTTGTCTATGTTTTGATTTTGATTCCTGTGGCGATCGCAGCTCTCAATGCTTTGGGAATTGCTGCGATATCCGTACCCGCGATCGCAATGCTGCAACAGGTTCTCAATGCCCTACCTGCCATCTTCACAGCCATCGCAATTTGGATTGTTGCCTATTTTGTCGGGCGATTTGTCGCGGATTTGGTGACAAGTATCCTCACTAATTTAGGCTTTAATAACATTTTCACGATTTTGGGTCTGACAACACCCACAAGACGAATCGTCATTTCAACAGAACCAACAGTTGAACCTACTCCAACTCGCACTCCATCGGAAATAGCAGGTATTGTTGCCTTAGTGGGTATCATGCTGTTTGCAACGGTTGCGGCGGTGAATATCTTGAATATTCCAGCCCTGACAGCATTAGTGTCTGGAATTGTGATTATATTCGGGCGGATTTTGGCAGGATTGGTGATCTTTGCCATTGGTTTATTTCTGGCAAATCTGGCTTTTAACATCATTACCAGTTCTGGCGATCGTCAGGCACAAATTTTAGGTCAAGTGGCGCGGATTGCCATCATTACCTTAGTCTCTGCAATGGCACTGCAACAGATTGGAGTTGCCAGTGATATTGTGAATTTAGCCTTTGGACTTTTACTCGGTGCGATCGCAGTTGCGATCGCCCTAGCTTTTGGTCTAGGAGGGCGCGATATTGCACGAGAGCAAGTTCAAGAATGGCTAAACTCTTTCAAAGGTAGAAACTAAAAATTGATGAAGGCGCAACTTCATCTGTAAATCTCGGAAAGTGCAGCCGTAAGCATCAATAATAGTGCAGAACATCTATCGGCAATTTTAACTATAGCGGGAGGCAGGAGGCAGGAGGCAGGAGGCAGAAGGTAAAAGTATTACTATTCCTAGCCTTGGGTTTTCAAAATGTCCTAACCTATGT
>NZ_JAWJTF010000025.1:0-9553 GCF_048836525.1 Nostoc sp. CALU 546 | reverse complement strand
ACAGAAAGCCTGACACTCACGGACTCACTAAGGCTGCGCTATCTGCCTTCTGCCTTACTCGATAAATTATCAAAGTGTAATTTAATGAACCAGAGCAATCTATCGTTACCATCTGGGTGTGTCCTTCGCAAAGCAATCTCTGCGGATCAGTGGTCGATTCGATTGCTGGTATTCTCAGCGAAACTCGACCCAACCCAATTAAATTGGCAGCAATTTTGGGTAATTGAATGCGATGGAAATCTCGTAGCTTGCGGACAGCTACGTAATTTCTCAGGGGCACAAGAACTTGGTAGTTTGGTCGTTGCATCAGCTTGGAGAGGTCGCAGTTTGGGTACTTTGCTAACGCAGCATTTGATTAATACAGCAACGCAACCACTTTATCTAGAATGTTTAGGTCAACGACTGGCGCAGTTTTACGGTCGCTTTGACTTTGTGCCAATATCTTTTGAAGACTTGCCAAAATTTCCCAGTACAAGAGGCTTGTCTACACTCAAGGGTAAATATAGATTCTCGCAATTAGCTAAAAGGCTGCTCAAAGTTCCTGTGGTGCTTATGGAATATCGAGGTCAGACTAATTCGTAATTCGTAATTCGTAATTAAGATATGATATGCAAAATTACCTATTTTCAAATCGCAGGTTTAGCAAAAATCGTTAGTAAGACAGGCCCTAGTAAATAATGGTGATTCAAACACAATAAGCCAGCGGAGGAACCAAGAAGTTGACGTTGATTAGGGCTGTAGAGTCGAATTCCACGAGGAGAGATGGGCAATAATTGGGGTTCTGTCTCTTTTGTGGAAGTAATGTCAACCAAATAAAAGCGTCCACCGGGAGAAAGTACCCGTGCTATCTCACTAAGCACTTGTTTAGGTTCTAAATAATGTAAGAAGCTGATAGTGCTGAAAACAGCATTAAATTGACCATCAGCAAAGGGAAGAGACTCAGCTTTTCCCTCGATATAAATTAAACGTGGGCGGTGGCGGTTGCTCTGTCTTGCTACCCGCAACATATTAGCAGATAAATCCAATCCGGTGGCTCGCAGATCGGGAAACTGAGTAGCAAGGCGCTCAAGTAAGCGTCCAGTACCACAACCTATATCAAGTACATTTGCTGACTCTGGTAAATCGACGTATTCCAGCAACCGTTTGTGAACAGCTCGATAAAATATTGAAGGAAAGAGCCAGTCATAACTTGGTGCCCATAGATCAAAAAGTAGCTTTTTATTACTGAAAAAGTCATCACTCATTAGTTTTCGCAGCTTCTTTAAAGCTTGATGCTTTTTTAGCTGCGCCTCCAAGAAGTTGGTTAACAACACAAATTAACTATAGCGGTTCTGAATTGGTTATAATACCTGGCTTTTGTCGGGTTAGTTAAGATAGTCGGTGCGTTAGCCTACCGCATAAAACAACGCATCGACTATCTTACGACAATGCAGTTTGGCACAAAAGATATGTTCGCTTTGACAAATTATCGGGAACTGTAGCACTTGAATTTGTAGTTAATAGTGTGCCTAGAAACTCATTTTATCTCTGTAGAGAACTAAAGAACGAGCAATCAGTGCATAAAACTATAGAACCTAACCGTATCTATTTATATAGGACTCATATTTGATTTGGTAAAAAAACTCAGTACCGATCAAAGCGGATTCCTATAGAGGTTCAAATACAAAAAACTCAATCTAGTTTGAAATTATCAAGGTGAAAAATTATGACAAGCTTTATTCAAGTTCGGTTACATAATGATCTACTGCATCCAGTCCGCGAGTGGTTGGAAACGATAGAAATTCATAACTCCAAATTGGCTCATTTCCTGTGCAAAGCTATTCCTGCTCAGTGTCCCTTTGAGCGAGACATCACGCTATTTGGTCGGAAGTTATTTCACATTCCACCGATGTGTAAATTAAATCCCCTATACGAGGAAGTGGTTGGTTTGCGTTTTAAAGCGCTCTGTTATCTTGCCGATGAATGCGGTGAAGATGTCACGGCTTATTGCTGATAGCCAGTTGAATAGTTCTTTGATCAAGGAGCTATCGGTAATTGCAGACTTACGGTTGTTACCTACTCAGGTTTATACTAAGCTAACGTACACCTAATTAGATGTTTAGCTATTAATTAGCTGGCACCTCGAAGACAGTGTTTCCAGACAGTATTTTTGCTTACCGTATCCTGCTGAAATCATTAACATCATCATGACGCACATCTTACTGGTTGAAGATGAAGTCAAACTGGCACGATTTGTCGAATTGGAATTGAATTATGAAGGCTATCAAGTCAGTATTGCCTACGATGGATTGACTGCACTCACCGCAGCGCGGGAGTTGCATCTGGATTTAGTAATTTTAGACTGGATGTTGCCAGGTGTGTCGGGGTTGGAAATTTGTCGCCGTCTGCGAAGTATAGCTGATAAAGTGCCGATAATTTTATTAACCGTTAAAGATGAAGTGAGCGATCGCATTGCAGGCTTAGACGCTGGTGCTGATGATTACCTCGTTAAACCCTTCAGCGTTGATGAATTATTAGCCAGAGTCGGCAACCACTTGCGAAGAAACCACCAACTAGACACAGCAGATATTTTAGAATTTGAAGACCTGAGTTTAAATCGTCGCACGCGGGAAGTGTACCGAGATCAACGGTTAATTGAGCTAACTGCTAAGGAATTTGATTTACTAGAATATCTACTGGCCCATCCGCGAGAGGTAATTACGTGCGATCGTATTTTAGAGGAAGTCTGGGGTTATGACTTCATGGGCGATACCAACATCATTGAAGCTTACATTCGCTACCTGCGCCTGAAACTTGAAGCCAATAACGAAAAATGCCTTATTCAGACTGTGAGTGGTGTTGGCTACACATTGCGTGATTGAATTTGGGCATTGGGCATTGGGCATTGGGCATTGGGCATTATGGTGCATTTTCCCTCATCTCCTCCTACCTTCGTTGTCCCCCTTCCAGTGTCAAATAACGGTAAAACCCCAAAGCTTTCTATCTTAGGAAGATTTGGGGTTTTTGGCAACCTCAGCAAAAACTCATCCAACTCGGAGTTAATTATATTAGGATGCACAAAGCTGTGATAATCCAAAATCCAAAATCCAAAATTGCATGACCTATTTAGAAACAGCAGCGCAATTCTATAGCGAAGTTGCCCAAACCCCGCAAGTTGGACTTTGTTGTGTGCAAAGTACGCCCCTGCAACTACCAGGATTAAAAATTCCTTTGCCAATGCAGGAAATGAACTATGGTTGTGGCACCACTGTTCACCCCATCGAACTAGGAAACCAACCTACTGTGCTTTATGTCGGCGTTGGTGGCGGCTTAGAAGCGTTGCAATTTGCTTATTTTTCCCGTCATGCAAGTGCTGTAGTTGCCGTTGAACCGGTTGGGGCTATGCGAGAAGCAGCCACACGTAATTTGGAAATTGCTGCTCAAGAAAACCCCTGGTTTGACACCAGCTTTGTAGAAATCTGTGAAGGCGATGCTTTTAACTTACCTGTTGCTGATGGTAGCGTTGATATCGTGGCACAGAATTGCCTTTTCAACATCTTTGAGCCAGAAGATTTAACTCGCGCTTTAAAAGAAGCATATCGGGTATTAAAACCAGGTGGACGTTTGCAAATGAGCGATCCAATTGCTACTCGTTCAATTCCAGTACATCTTCAACAAGATGAGCGACTGAGAGCCATGTGTTTATCAGGCGCACTCACATATCAAGAGTATACTGAACGGATCATAAATGCTGGGTTTGGTCAAATTGAAATTCGCGCCCGTCGTCCTTACCGTCTCCTAGATTCTCAGACTTATAATTTAGAAGAAAACCTACTTTTAGAAAGTCTGGATTCTGTCTCTTTTAAAGTCGATATTCCAGAAGATGGTGCTTGCATTTTTACTGGTAAAACAGCAATTTATGCTGGTTCTGAACCCTTCTTTGATGATTCAGCAGGTCATCTACTTCAGCTAGGTATTCCCTCAGCCGTATGTGATAAAACTGCTGCTAAACTTGCTGCCATTAAGCCACTAGAAATAATTGTTACCAATTCAACGTGGCACTATAGCGGTGGTGGTTGCTGTTAATTTTTTAATAATAAATTCAGGTGTCAGAATTCAAAATAATTCTGTGCAAATGGGTAATGAATGGAAAATTGAATTCTGGATTATGACTTTTTCTTTATAACCCCAAAATGTTGTTAATTAGTCTGTTTTTAGCTACGCTTTTTTTAGCATATTCAAATGGTGCAAATGATAATTTCAAAGGTGTAGCAACGCTGTTTGGTAGCCGAACAAGCAGCTATCAAACAGCAATTTTGTGGGCAACTTTTACAACCTTTGCTGGTGCAATAACTGCGACTTTTTTCGCAGGGGCATTAATTAAAAAGTTCTCAGGGAAAGGACTATTACCTGATGCGATCGCTAACGCCCCAGAGTTTCATATAGCAGTAGCGATCGCTGCTGGTTTAACTGTACTCATCGCCACTCTGATGGGGTTTCCCATTTCCACTACTCACAGTTTGACAGGTGCTATTCTTGGTGCTGGATTAGTAGCATTTGGACTTCAAGTTAATTTTGCACTTTTGGGAACTTACTTTATTTTACCTCTATTACTCAGTCCAATTATTGCTATTTCCTTGGGAGCAGGAATTTACAGTTTATCTAACTATATTAATTCAAAATGGCATCTACCAGTCAATCAAAAAATGATTGATACTTGCCATTTTATCAGCGCTGGAATTGTCAGTTTTGCGAGAGGATTAAATGATACTCCTAAAATTGTTTCACTCATCCTGATTATTGAATATTTCTCAATTCAGGGAGGAATGATCACAATAGCGATCGCAATGGCACTTGGCGGTTTACTCAACTCCCAAAAAGTTGCAGTAACTATGAGTGAAAAAATTAGCTCAATGAATCATAGTCAAGGCTTATCAGCAAATATAGTAACTGGAGTTATGGTCATTGTCGCTAGTCGGTTTGGGCTTCCAGTTTCTACTACTTATGTTTCAGTTGGTTCTATTTTTGGAGTAGGATTAATTGGCAAAAAAGCCAATACGCGTATTTTTTATCAGATCCTACTATCATGGATTTTAACTTTACCGACTGCTGCAATTATTAGTGGAATAACCTACAGATTATTGCAAGGTTAGAAAAATTGTCAGAATTCAGCACCCAGGAGTCAGAATTCAGAATTTTTGAAGAAGAATTCAGAAGTCAGAATGCGCTAAACCTTAGCTATCCGCTAACAGGAGTCAGAATAAAGACGCGACGCTCGTTCGCCCTTGGCGTCTCCCCTTCTCCCAAAGGGAGAGGCTAGAGCCAAGGGAGAAGACTCGCTAACGCACGCTACGAAGCACTGCCAGTCATACAGAATACCCAACTGAATTCTGACGACTGACACCTTTATTCTGTTCGATAAGGAATTTAGAATAATTAGTATATTTATTCATCAAATGTTATTCTAATTCTTTAAGTATTCTGACTCCTGAATTGTTACGAAAAATTGAATATATCGGACTCGTATTTGATTTGGTGAAAAAACTCAGTACAACTAAGAACCCTTCTTAACTATTGCCTATTGCCTGTCTACGCAAATTAGAAAGAAATCAAAGCGGATTCCTATAGTTGTGAACTTTTTGAGGAATAGTAAATAATGCAAACTCAATCAATAATTACACTAAATACAGCAGTCAACCCGTTTAACCACAAACTCAGTTCACCTTTGACAAAAAAAGGAATCACTGTTTTACAAATTAATCTAGGTAAGCGTTGTAACCTCGCCTGTACACATTGTCATGTGGAAGCTGGGCCAAAACGGACAGAAGAACTTTCTCCTGAAATTTGCGAACAATTGATTTCGCTAATCCATAAATTTCCCGAAATTAAAATTGTGGATTTAACTGGTGGCGCACCAGAAATGAATTATGGATTTAAGCCACTAGTAGAAGCAGCAAGAGCAACTGGTAAACAAGTGATTGTCCGGTCTAATTTGACCATTTATTTTGAAGATGGATTTGGTGATTTACCAGAATACTTTGTTAAACACCAAGTAAGAATTGTGGCTTCTCTACCCTGTTATCTAGTCGATAATGTTGATAAAATGCGCGGTGCTGGTGTTTTTGATAGTTCCGTCAAAGCTTTACAGTGGCTTAATCAACTCGGCTATGGTAAAGACGAAAATTTAATTTTAGACTTGGTTTTTAATCCCCAGTTGCCCAATGGTGAAAATTTCTCCTTAGCTCCGGAACAGAGTAACCTAGAACAAGATTACAAAATGTTCTTGCAAGAACATTTTGATATTGTATTTAACAACCTCTTCACCATTACCAACCTACCAGTTGGTAGAACTAAAATGCATTTAGAACGGAGAAAACTGTACACCAGCTATTTGCAGTTTTTAGAGTTGCATTTTAATCCCAGCACAGTTGAACATTTAATGTGTCGCGATGAACTTTCAATTGACTATCTGGGTAATGTATATGATTGTGACTTTAACCAAATGATGAATTTGCCAGCAAAAACTCGCAATGGTGAAACCTTGACAGTTGGTAAATTGTTAGAAGCTGGGAGTTTAGACTTGATTAGTGAGATACAAACTGCTGCTTATTGCTATGGTTGCACTGCTGGGTCTGGTTCTAGTTGTAGTGGTGCTTTGCTTTAAAGGAGGCAGGAGGCAAGAGGTTGATATTGCACTTTTGATCCCAAGTCAGCACTCAGAACTGTTTCGGTAATCAAGCCTCATCTGCTGAAAGCTAAGAATTAGGAAACTCTAACTCAGCGTTTCCCCGTGCCAACTGCGCCACTTCAGATGGTAGGTGTTGCTCCAACCAATCTTCCAAATCAGCCATTACCTCGCGGTAATTTATGTCACTCTGAATTTCGTGATAAGCTCCTGGATACTCAATTCTCAGCTTATCTTGGCAATTTACCCGTTGGTAAAAGATGTCACTTCCCGCTGGTAAAGCTACTCGGTCTGCGCCACCGTGAAGAATCAAGAATGGTAATTGCCAATCACCTGCGTGAGCATTAATCCAATCAACTGTTGCAAAAAATTCTGTAGCTAGACGGGCAGTAGCACGGGTATGTCGCAGTGTATCTTGGGCATAGGCGGCTAAGACCTGCGGATCTCGTGAACCAGCGCTGATGTCAATGCCTGTATTCAGGGTGAAACGCGGCCACACCCGTGAGAGCATTTTTCCTAAAAGTACCCGAATTGGTGAAACCCCAACTTTGCCCAAGGTTGGCGCCAGAGCGATCGCACCCTGCAATAATGATGCTTGTTGGGGATAGCGCAGAATGTAATCTAAAACAATTACTGCGCCTAAACTGTGACCCAAGAGAAAAACTGGGCATCCAGGATTCTGAGTCTGAATTAACTGTAAAAAGGCTCCCAGGTCGTCGCGAAATTCACTCCAAGCGTTGATATAGCCTTGCTGACCTGGTGAGTGTCCATGACCACGCAAATCAAAACTATAGACAGCGTATTGCTTAGGTAGCAAATGCTGAATTACATTACCGTAGCGATCGCTGTGTGCTCCAAGTCCATGCAAAATGGCTAAGATTGCCCGGACTTTACCCTGTGGATGCCAGCTTTGATAATACAGGTGAAGTCCTCCAACACCTGGGAATGTACCTTCTCTATGAGAGAGTATGCGATCGCTATGGTCAATCATAGGGTTAATTTTTTACGTATTTTCCCAACAAGCTAATAAAAAGTCAAGATTTATCTGATGTACAGGAATTCAAATTATGAAGATTAGGTAAAGAAGGTTACATGACTTTGCTTAAGTGGTAAAAAAAGAACGGACAAGAAACGATGACCAACATTCTATTCTTATTCACAGAAAGCAGTTCTTGCTGGAGGAAATAAGTATTAACAGAAACTTTAGTTCTCAGTAGAAAACCCAGTTTAAAAAGAAGATATTGATACGAGCGTCAAGTGCAGCAAGATACAACGCGAAGCCACTGCGCTGGAAGGGTTTTACTGGCTACAGAAAGTAGCGTTCCCAATACGGTTCGGTTAAAGGGGAAAGGGAAAAGGGGAAAGGTTTTGAATACATCCTTTACCCTTTACCCCTTACCCTTTCCCCAGACCACAAGGAAAATGAAAAATGCTTATCCGAACCGTATTGGTAGCGATCCTTACTTCAATCCCACATTTTGAAGCGTCAGTTCTTTCTGCCCCGTGAATATCTTTCATCTTCCTCGCTAGGAGAAAAATGAATCAAAATCCTGTAGCTCCTGCCTTCGAGGTGAACGCTTCCCGCCAGTTTACTCCCTGGCTATTCGAGCAAAATCTGAGTCTGGCGTTTACCACTTATCAAGCAGGGAAATTATTTTTCATTGGCTTGCAATCTAGCGGCAAACTATCTGTTTTCGAGCGCACCTTTCAACGTTGCATGGGTTTGTATGCCCAAGGTAGCAGCTTATACATGAGTTCGCTATATCAACTGTGGCGCTTTGAAAACACCCTACAACCGGGACAAGTTCACGACAACTACGATGCCGTCTATTTGCCCCAAGTGAGTTATGTGACTGGAGACTTAGATATCCATGATATCGCCCTAAGTAATTCTCAAGCAAATAATGATTCAGAGAATCTAATATTTGTCAATACTTTATTTAGCTGTTTAGCAAGAGTCAGTCAAACCCACAGTTTCATTCCCCTGTGGCAACCGCCGTTTATTAGTAAATTGGCAGCAGAAGACAGATGTCATCTCAACGGATTAGCAATGCGAGATGGTCAACCCAGATACGTCACTGCTGTGAGTCAGTCGGATGTGGCAGAAGGATGGCGGGACAGGCGGGCCGATGGTGGTTGCGTCATTGATGTGGAAAGTAACGAGATAGTCACCACGGGACTTTCCATGCCCCATTCGCCTCGGTGGTATAAAGATAAGCTGTGGTTACTCAACTCTGGGACAGGAGATTTTGGCTACCTAGACTTGAAACGGGGCAGCTTTGAACCTGTGGCATTTTGTCCGGGATATATGCGTGGTTGTGCATTTCATGGCGACTTTGCGATCGTCGGAGTTTCTCAGCCCAGGCACAACAAGACTTTTAGTGGTTTGCCTCTAGACGAGAAATTATTGCAAAAAAATGCTGAACCTCGCTGTGGGCTATTAGTAATTGACCTGAAAAGCGGGGATATTGTGCATTCCCTGCGAATGGAGGGGGCGGTACTGGAATTATACGACGTGGTGGCACTACCAGAGGTGCGTCATCCAATGGCGATCGGTTTTAAGAGTGATGAAATTCGGCGAATGGTGACGATGGGATGAGAGACGTGAAATTTCACGTTTCTACAGCCGACAAAAAAATCATAAGGAGAATCAACAACAATGGCTAATGCAGTTTTAAATCTATCTGAGCTTAACGGCAGCAACGGCTTTGTGATTAACGGCATTGCTGAGTCTGACAACTCAGGCAGGTCTGTCAGCAGTGCGGGGGACATCAACGGCGACGGCTTTGATGACCTAATTATCGGTGCAATAGGTGCCGACCCCAACGGTCAGAATAGTGCAGGGTCAAGCTACGTGGTGTTTGGCAGCAATAGTGGCTTTGATGCCCA
>NZ_JAWJTF010000240.1:0-3317 GCF_048836525.1 Nostoc sp. CALU 546 | reverse complement strand
AACAGGGAACAGGGAATAGGTTATAGAGTATGGATCATAGGAAACAGGGGATAGTTTTCTTTTCTGTCCCCTGTCACCTGTCCCCTGTCACCTATTACCTCTTCCCTATTTCTTAGTAGTAATTACCTACTTTGCGATGGCGAACAGCTGTCAGCCCATCGTTTTTGGAAACACGACCTTCTTGGACGGTGCAGTATAAAATCCAGTGGTCGCTGCATTCCATGCTGCTCTGTATTTCACATTCCATGTATGCCAGAGCATCTGTCAGAATTGGTGAACCGTTTTTCGCGGTTTGAGTTTTTACTCCCGCGAAGCGATCAGCACCGGGATGCAAGCGCTTGAGGAAGTGTTTCTTGAGTTCTTGATAATTGCCTTCTTCCAAAACGTTGAGGACGAAGCGATCGCCTACTTGCATTAAGGAATCAATGGCGCGGTCTTTAGCAACGGCAATTGTGAATCCTAATGGTTGCAAACTCGCTTGCGTTACCCAGGATGCCAGCATTGCACTGGATACATTTTCTTTTTTAGTTGTGACTATATATAGTCCGCTGCTAATGCGACCCAGCGCCTTTTCCATGTTGACATCAAGGGACTTGATTTGCTTGATGTTGCGATCGCGCACTAGCAATTGTCCGATGTCTTTACCCGCTTCTTCACACAACTGGAATGTTGATGCGCTGGGAGCCTCTCTAATCCGAATCGCTGGGAAGGCTTCTTTGATGCCAGAATCGAGAAATTTTCTTCGGAGTGTATCAATGGGTTCATCATCCCCACCGTAACATTCAAACAGCCCAATCAGTTGCTTGTTCTTGGCGACAGCTAGCACCGAACTGATGCTAGCTTGGGCGGCGGCGGAGGTAGTTGGAGGCATACCAATAATGATGCCTGCTGCTCTCCCAGCTAGTTCTTGAATTTCTTGGCTTTCAGCAGTACTCAGATCCAGTACTTCTACGCCAACGCCAGTTTTCAGTATACCTTCGGCAATTGCGTGACCAAGGCGTTCACCATACCCATATTCTGAGACAAAAAACAAGCCAACTGTTGTTTCTGCTTTAGCTTGTTTTTGGCTCCAATTTTCGTAGCACCCGGTTAGAACATCTAAGTGGTGGTATAATAAAGGCCCGTGACCATTGGCGATTATATTAATCTTCCCTAGCTCACCCATCCGCTTCATCGCATTCAGCAGCGAACGAGCGTTAGGGCCCATTAAGCAGTCATAGTAAAATCTAAAGTCAGCTTCGATCGCTTCTAAATCTTCATCGAAGGTGCGATCGTCACAGAAGTGCATCCCAAAAGCATCACAGGTATAGAGAATTTGGGTTTTGCGGTCAAAGCTAAAGATTGTATCCGGCCAGTGCAGGTTAGGCGCACTCACGAATTCCATTTCGTGTCCTTTGCCGATATCTATGCGATCGCCACTTTTGACAATCCGCTTGGAAAAAGGATCGTGTACTAAGCCTTCTAAAAACTGAAGTGCAACTTTTGAGGCTAAGACGGTAGCTCTAGGAGCTAACTGGAGGACATCTTCTACTAAGCCGCTATGATCTGGCTCTGTGTGACTAACAATTATGTAATCAATTGTCTTGGGGTTAACAAGACCTTTGAGAGTCTCTAAATACAGGTGACGAAACTTCTGGTGAGAAGTATCAATCAAAACTGTTTGTTCGCCCCTAATTAGATATGAATTATAGGTTGTACCGTTTTGCAGTCCGAATTCGATATCGAAGCGATCGCGATCCCAATCAAGAGAGCGAATCGCCGTTGTATTAGGGGCAATTTCTACAGTTTGTATAGTTAACCGATGTTGAACGTTCTCTGCGTGGGCATCGCCGGTCGTAGACATCGCTACCATTATTCGTCTCCGATCGCAAATTAACAGGTTTTTCTTCTGCCCCCATTCTCTCTATTATTTTTTGTTTAAGTTGTAATAAATATCAGTTTTTGAAAAATTTAACTTGTATCAATTATGGCTGTTTTTTAGCAAAAAATATGACTCGGAAATATACTACATATTAATTTTTTCTAAGAATTTACTGAGTAGTTAATTTTGCTATTTATCTATTCATGTCTTAATTCAAAAATATCATCTCTATTATATTATTTGACAATAAAAACTGAAAACCTGCAAACTAAAAAAAATTACACGTTTAAGACTGTTATATTAGCCTTTATTTTTGAAAATGACCTATAAATGCTAATTACAGACCATAATTTACAAATAAATCTGATGATTGTGGCACACATTATTGAGCGATCGCAAAATAAATATCTTAAAAAAATAGATTGAAATATCAATCATAAAAAGCTGGTTTTTTTAAGATACTCTCTTACAACTAAGTATAAAAGTGGGAAAGGTAGGAAAGGTAGGAAAAGTAAGATAAGTTGTTTTAGATTTTAAATCTACATCAAATAAAGCTGCTAACACTGCTTTCTCAAATTGGTATTGAATATATTTTTATCTCAAGCAAGAATCTAGTTGTGTAAAATATAAATTTTATGTAAACTTGATGAAGCAGATACTTTTTTGGAGATTAGCAAAGCAATTTTGCAGAGACTAGTTGAATCAAAAGAAACTAGGCTTGCATATCTTTTTTTATTCATCCAAATGGAAAATAGCGTAAAAATCATTTTTAAAGTTTCCATAAATCTCCGTAACCATACGAATCATCTCAGAAGTTTGGTGATACAGTCCTTTATTATCGACTTTAGACATTAATCAGAATAACGCCAGCAAATTCTTATTTTCATAGCCATAAGCTACAGCTTCAGGCTATTAAATAAATTTGCCTATACAGGCTAATGGTGTCATCTCTGATATGCCTAACTTTTTACAAAAATTGCTGATGATAAATTGCAAACTTTGATAATGTTCTCGATCCAAATACTTATCACGTAGCAGTCTTCTAGACGCTGACAACCTTAATACTTGTAGTTTAGCTTTTAGAGAGTGTAATAAAATACCAAGCTACTTAAGTATATAGGCGTAAATAGACATAAAAATGGCAAAAATTTATTTCATAAAAGGTTATTAACTATGGGATGCCGATTAAAAGTCTTTCTAACTGAGGAAGAAAAGCTGACTTTAGAAGAGTTGAGAAAAGCCAAAGATGTACCTCAACGTACTAGGGATCGTGCTCAAGTTTTACTACTGAATACTCGCGGCTTAAAAAATGAGCAAATTGCTAAAGGCCTGAACTGGGCGATTTCAACAGTACGTCAAACCCTTCATCGCTGGGAAAAGATGGGTTTAGTGGGTTTATGGGATGCTCCTGGCCGAGGAGGAAAACCGCGATATTCGGAATCAGATTTGGTTTCAT